>JBGAOG010000069.1:0-16863 GCA_044221985.1 Phycisphaerales bacterium | reverse complement strand
AGGGCGCTGGGTCATGGACGGTCCTCGAAGCTGGTCAGTCTAGCACGGCAATGCGCGCACTTACAGGAGAAAGGGTGAAGGCTGCAGGGGCCGGGTACCATGATCGGGAATCGGGAGGGCGACATGAAGATCCTGCTGGGCGTGACGGGCTCGGGCGTGTTCCTGTACACCGAGTACCTGCGCAGCCAGCCGGCGGCGGGCGAGGCCGTCGGGCCGGGCAACGCCGAGGTGGCGGGGATCTCGAAGGACCGGCTGATCCTGGAGTCGCAGGTGCTGACGGCGCGGGTGGTGCGCCGGCCCGAGCCGGTGCGCGTGGACGAGGCCCAGTTCCAGACGAACGTGGATACCAGGGTGCGGGCGGAGCTCCAGCAGGGGGCGCGCGATTTCGCCCAGATGGACCCGAGCGAGGCGGAGGTCGAGCGCCGACGCATCGCCGACAAGCTCGCCGCGGACCTGCGCAAGAGCGTCGACATGGAAGCGCGGTCCATCCCCCCGGCCAACGGGAAGGTGTACACGTTCACGGGGCTGGGCAGCGCGCGATCGAGCAACAAACCGGTGCTCCTGCGGTACAAGGTCGAGGCGGGGGGCAACTCGCCTTCCGATACCTACAAGGTCGGTTTCCAGTTCCCCGGCTCGGACGTGGACGTCCAGGACGTCGCGCTCAGCCAGTTCCAGGTCCTCACGCTGCGCCCCGACGTCATCCCCGAGGGCGGCACGGTCGAGGTGCTCGTCATCAACGGGGATCCGCAGCGCGGGCTGGCCAACCCGCTGACGATCTCGTTTCCGCCCGACGGGCTGGAGATCTCGTACAGCGCGGCGTCGTTCGCCGGCAACTTCGTCCGCGTGCTGCTCGTGCTGTGGATCAAGCTCTCGTTCCTCGCGATCCTCTCGGTGGCGGCGGCCACGTTCCTGTCCTTCCCGGTGGCGTGCCTGGTGGCGTTCGGGTCGTTCCTGGCGGCCGAGGCCACGCCGTTCCTGAAGGGCGCGCTGGACAGCTACAACACCGAGGACCAGGCCGGGAAGACGATCCTGTTCAAGGCGCTGATCGCGCGGGTGGCGCAGGGGGTGGCGTCGCTGTTCGACACGTACGCCTCGCTGGCGCCGACGCGCCGCGTCGTCGAGGGGACGCTGATGCCCTGGGGCGAGATGGGGCTGGGCCTGGTGATCCTGGCGGTGTGGTCGGTCCTGCTGTACGTGGTGGGGGCGGCGGTGTTCCGCAAGCGCGAGCTGGCGACGTACTCGGGGCAATGAGGCGATGACGCGCGACACGAAGGTCCAGATCGGTGCCGCACTCGTGCTCGCCCTGGCGCTGGGCGCGTCGGGCCTGCTGGCCACGCGTCTGACCGCGATGGCCGGGCGGTATCGCCTGACGTACACCGAGCAGGCGGAGGAGGGCCAGCCCGCGCAGGTCTCGCTGGGCATCGCGATGGGGGCGTTCCGCGGGATCTTCGTGAACTGGCTGTGGATCCGGGCGAACAACCTCAAGGAAGACGGGAAGTTCTACGAGGCCAACGAGCTGGCCAAGGTGATTACGCGGCTGCAGCCCCGCTTCCCGCGCGTGTGGGTATTCCACGCGTGGAACATGGCGTACAACATCTCCGTCGCCACGCAGACGCCGCAGGAGCGGTGGGACTGGGTCAACGCCGGGATCAAGCTGCTCCGTGACGAGGGCATCCCCGCCAATCCCAACGACCTGCTGCTGCACAAGGAGCTGGCCTGGATCTTCCTCCACAAGGTCGGCGGGATCACCGACGACGCGAACCAGTTCTACAAGCGCAAGATGGCCGAGGAGTGGCAGGCCCTTCTGGGCGCTCCGCCCCTTCCCGACCAGCGCGACCGCAGCCGGGCGCAGGCGATCGCGAAGTACGTCCAGTGGCTGACGCCCGTCGCGGAGGCGCCCGCGAGCCTGGACGAGCTGCGCGCCAGGCAGCCGCAGGTCGCCGCGCTGCTCGAGCGCCTCAAGACCCAGGCCGGCATCGAGCGGCTCGACACGACGCTGCTCGATCTGTGCGAGCGCACGCGGGCGGTGCTGGCCTCGGAGCGGCGCGACCTGCTCGTCAAGAGCGCCGGAGAGAAGTCGCGGGCGTTCATCGCCGCCTTCCGCGATCCGGCGCTGCAGGCGGGTTGGGACGCCCTGCTCCCGTTCGTCCGGCGCCACGTGCTCGTGGACGTCTACCACATGGAGCCCGAGCGGATGCTGCGCTACACGCAGACCTTCGGCCCGATGGACTGGCGCCACCCCAGCTCCCACGCGCTCTACTGGAGCGCCCGGGGCGTCGAGCTGGCCATGCCCCGCTTCCGCGGCGAGATCGACCGCCCGAGCTTTGACTTCCTCAACACCGACCGCGTGACGGTGCAGGCCATCCAGGACCTCTTCCGCTCGGGCGACGTCTACTTCGACTACCTGTCGTCGATCTCGGGGCACTACCAGATGTGGCTGGCCACGCCCAACGTGAACTTCATCCAGGCCTACGCCGACGTGCTGGACTCCATGTTCAGCGCGGAGAGGTCGGGGATCTTCAACGACCGGGGCCAGCGCCAGTTCACGATGCTCTGGAACGGATTCGAGAACTTCATCCGCGAGGCAATCACGTACCTGTACCGGCGCGGGCAGAAGGTCGAGGCCGAGCAGTGGCTGACCAGGCTGCGGACGGACGCGCGGCGCAACCTGATCGGCCCGCACCTGATGGAGGAACTGGAGTTGCCGCTCGACCAGTTCGTCGAGAAGGAGCTTCGCGGCGAGGCGGCCCGCCCCGACATCGCCCGCGAGCAGGTGATCGGCTCGCTGCTGGGGGCCTTCGCCAACGGGCTCCTGGCCAACGACAACGGGCTCTTCTCGGATCAGTTCAACTTCGCCGCCGCCGTGCACAAGTACTACATGGAGGAGCAGCTCCGCGCCACGCCCGCCGGGGCGGAGGTCAAGCGGATGGAGGTGCTCGATCCGGACTTCGAGATCGTCGCGGGCATGACCTTCATGCAGTTCGTGAGCCTGCTGGGGCCCGACCACCGCGAGCGGGCCTACGCCAACGCGCCCGAGGCGCTCCAGTCCTTCGCCTACAAGATGCTGGTCGAGTCGGGATACAAGAAGGAGATGGACGACGCCGTGAGGGAGGGCGGACCCTCGTTCGACTCCAAGTTCGTGGCCCCGCTCTCCTACGAGAGCTACATGCAGGGCATCCAGGACCGCCTCGAGCGCCGACGCAAGGTCAACACCAACATCGAGACCCGGTAGCCCTCAGCCCGCGAGCAGCCGCATCGCCTCGCGGTACTTCGCGAGCGTGCGCTCCACGATGGTCGGCGGCAGCGCCGGGCCCGGGGCCCGCTTGTCCCAGGCGCCCGCCTCCACCAGGGACTCGAGGTGCTCACGCAGGAACTGCTTGTCGAAGCTCGCCTGCGAGCGCCCGGGTTGGTAGGCGTCCATCGGCCAGAACCGCGAGCTGTCGGGCGTCAGGGCCTCGTCCACCAGCATGAGCCCGCCCGCGAGGTCCGGCGTGCCGCCCGCCCGCAGGGCGAACCCGAACTCGAACTTGGTGTCGGCGATGATGATGCCGCGCTCGGCGGCGTGCCTGGCCGCCGCCGCGTAGATGCGCAGCGTCAGGTCGCGCAGGGTCTGGGCGACGCCGGCCCCGGCCAGGTCCTTGGCCCGCTCGAAGCTGATGTTCTCGTCGTGCTTGCCCTGCTGCTCCTTGGTCGCGGGGGTGAAGATCGGCTCGGGAAGGCGGTCGCCCTGGCGCAGGCCCTTGGGCAGCGCGATCCCGCAGACCTTGCCCGTGAGCTGGTACTCCTTCCAGCCCGAGCCCTCGAGGTACCCCCGTGCGACGCACTCGATGGGCACGACGCGGGCCGCCCGCGCGATGGTGATGCGCCCCGCCAGTTGCTCGCGCGTCGTCCCGTCGCGCACGAACGCGGCGTCGGGAACCTCGCCCACGTCCTCCCCCAGCACGTGCGTGCGGCAGATCCCCAGGCGCTCCACCATCCGCAACCAGAAAAGCGACATCTGCGTCAGCAGGCGCCCCTTGCCGGGGATTGGCGTGGGCATCACCACGTCGAACGCCGAGATGCGGTCGCTGGCCACGATCAGCAGCCGCGGCCCGTGGGCGTCGGGGGGGAGGTCGTACACGTCCCGCACCTTCCCTCGCCGCAGCCCGGGCAGGGTGAGCGTGCTCTCGAAGAGCGGTGGGGCGGCGTCGCTGGCCATGGCGCTGGAAGGCATGCGCAAGCGTACACCGGGCCGCCCGCGGTGGCCGAGCTCGCCTGCGCCAGGCAGCATCGTCCCGGGCGAGGGGCGTTTGCGTGCCACGGGTTTCCATGAACGCAAGCCGCATTTCTCAACGCGGAGCACCTGCCCGTCAGGGGGCAACGGCGCGGGGCGACTTCCCGTCCGCCGGTCCTCGGCCCAATGCGCCTC
The DNA here is from genome assembly GCA_044221985.1 of Phycisphaerales bacterium. Classification (GTDB taxonomy): domain Bacteria; phylum Planctomycetota; class Phycisphaerae; order Phycisphaerales; family UBA1924. Next base: position 12,455 of record JBGAOG010000069.1, on the reverse strand, counting down.
GTGCGCGTGTCGGATCGCCAGGGCAATCGACGGCTCGGCCAGGTTGGTCTCCGCGGGCGGGTCCCGCGGTTCGATGCCGCACGCCCGTTCTGCCTTGCGGACTACGCTCTCGCCATGCCCGCCCCGCGCCAGTTCAAGGTTGCCGATCGCCTCGCGCCGTTCGGGACGTCGATCTTCGCCGAGATGACGGCCCTGGCCACCAGGCATAACGCCGTCAACCTGGCCCAGGGCTTTCCGGATTTCAACGGGCCGGAGGAAATCCGGCGTGCCGCCGTCGACGCGATCCGATCCGAGGAGCCGCGGCACAACCAGTACGCCCGGATGATCGGCGTGCCGCCGCTGAACCAGGCGATCGCGGAGCGATGGAAGGCCCGCGGGCTGCCCGAGATCGATCCCGACTCCTGGGTGACCGTCACCAGCGGGTGCACCGAGGCGATCCCCTCGGTGATGCTCGGGCTGCTGAACCCCGGCGACGAGGTCATCCTGTTCGAGCCGTTCTACGACTCGTACCGCGCCAACGTGAGCATGGCCGGGGCGATCCCGCGCATCGTCCGCCTGCACCCGCCGCGTCACGAGCGCACGGGCGGGGCGCCCGCCCAGTTCTGGTTCGACGAGGATGATCTGGCGCACGCGTTCGGCCCGCGCACCCGTGCGATCCTCGTCAACACCCCGCACAACCCGACGGGGAAGGTCTTCACCCGGGCCGAGCTGGAGTGCGTCGCGGAGTTGTGCCGTCGCCACGACGTGCTGGCGATCACCGACGAGGTCTACGAGCACCTGGTGTACGAGCCGGGGCTGCCGCACGTGTCGCTCGCGTCCCTCCCGGGCATGCGCGAGCGGACGCTCACGATGTCGAGCCTGGGCAAGACGTTCAGCTTCACGGGCTGGAAGGTCGGGTGGGTGGTGGCGTCCCCGGACCTGACGACGGGCGTGCGCGCTGCCCACCAGTTCCTGACGTTCGGCGCTGCCACGCCCTTGCAGCATGCCGCCGCCGCCGCGTTGCGCACCGGACGCGTCCACATCGATCCGCTCGTGGAGATGTTCCGGGGCAACCGCGATTACCTGGCCAGGGCCCTGCGCGAGATCGGGTTCGGGGTGCATGTCCCGGCCGGGTCGTACTTCATCATGGCCGACCACTCCGGCTTCGGGCTGGGCGACGATCGCCAGTTCTGCGAGCACCTGACCCGGGAGGTTGGCGTGGCGGCCATCCCGCCCAGCGCGTTCTACGAGGACGCGTCGCTGGGGCGAGCGATGGCCCGCTTCGCGTTCTGCAAGAAGCGAGAGACGCTGGAGGCGGCCGTGGAGCGTCTGGGCCGATTGCGGCGCCAGGCGTAGGCGTCGATCGTGCCCAACGGGATCGGGCTCAGCGTCGACGCCGGCTCGCCAGCACGCCCGCCACACCCAGCACTCCCAGCGCCCCGGGCGCGGGCGTCGGGGTCCAGGAATGGTCGAAGCTGGCGCTGACGGTGATGGGGAACCCGCAGTACATGTGCACCGCGACCGTGTCCCACGCGCCGGGCGTCGTGAACACGCCCGTCGAGAAGAAGTTGGTCATCCCGCCGATCACCGTCGTGATGTTGTCCGGGCTCTGCCCCCAGTGCGCGAAGTCGTGCTCGGGCCCGGGCGCGATGCGCCATTCGAACACGATCACCAGCGTGTGCAGCGCCGGCGGGGGGCCCGCGTCCGCGTGCGTTGCCGCGCCGAACATGCTGAACTGCGTGAAGCCGCCCGCCCCCGCGGTGTTGGTGAATTCCAGGTGCGCCCCGGCCGGGGGCACGGTCATGAAGATGGACTCGGTTTGTGCGCCGGCAGTTCCTGCCAGCACGCCCATCGCCAACGCTCCCGCCGCTCCCGCGACGCCAATTCGCCTTGCCATGTCTCCTCCTCACATACGGGTGAAAGTGCCCGGTTGCGAGCGATGGAATACCACTTTCAGGCTCCTTTGTCAAGGACTTTCCCTGGGAGTCGTCGCGCCCGACGCTCGCTGCGCCCCCGTTTGGGGGACTGGTCCGAGTCTGGTAACGTGCTCGCCTGATGCCGTTCCTAACTCCAGGATTGCCCTTTCCCTGGGGCGAGGTCATAGCCGACATGCTCGCCGCGAGCGATCCGGCCAGCGCCGTCGCGATGCATTGGCCCACGGACTTGGGCGCGCGGGTGCACGTGCTGGCGGCGGGGAAGGCCTCCCTGGGGATGGCCGTTGCGGGGGTTGAACGCCTCGCGGGTCGCTGCGCCGGCGGGCTGGCGATGGTGGTGCCCGAGTTGGCGGCCGGCGCAGAGGCGGGGCGGTTAGTTCGAGCGGGCGTCGAGGTCATCGCGGCCGACCACCCGCGGGCGAGCGAGCGAAACGTCGCGGCGGCACGCCGGGTCGCGGAGTTCGTGGAACGCCTCGAACCGACGGATTCGCTGCTGGTCCTTCTCTCGGGGGGCGCTTCGGCCCACCTCACCCTGCCGGCGCCGGGCCTCGATCTCGAAGTCGTGGCGGGTGTTTCCGCGGCGCTCATGCGCGCGGGCGCCGCCATCGGCGAGTTGAACGCCGTGCGAAAGCACCTGGAGCAGCTCAAGGGCGGGCGGCTGGCCCAACGATGTCGCGCGGGGCGGATCGTGGCGCTGGTCCTCTCCGACGTGATCGGAGACGCCCTCGACGCGATCGGGTCGGGCCCCTTCGCCCCGGACCCGACCACGTTCGCCGACGCCCTGGACGTGCTGGGGCGATGGGGCGTCGAGGGGGCGGCGCCGCGGGCCGGCGAGTTTCTCCGGCGCGGGCGGGGCGGCGAACTCGCCGAGACGCCCAAGCCGGGCGAGGTGTGCTTCACTCGCGTCGCCCACCGCGTGATCGCGCGCAACGACACCGCGCTGGACGCTTCGGTCCGCACGCTCGAAGCGCAGGGGATTGGCGTGGAGTCGATTCGTCGCGGCGCGGCGGGCGAGGCCGCGGGCCTGGCCGCGGAGCTGGTGGCGCAGGCCCAGGGCGGACCCGCGGGGTCGGCGCGCCCGCGTGCCTGGATCCTCGGGGGTGAGCCCACCGTCCGGGTCGGACGGGGCACGGGCACGGGCGGCCCCGCCCAGGAGCTGGCCCTGGCCGGAGCGAGGCTCATCTCCGGCGCCGACCGCACCGAGCTGCTCGCGTTCTCCACGGACGGGCGCGACGGGCCCACCGACGCCGCCGGCGCGCTCGTGACGGGCGAGACCTGGGGCGCCATCGCTCGCACCGGGCTGGATCCCGCGGGGCTCCTGGGGAACCACGACAGCCACGCCGCCCTGGATCGCGTCGGAGCGCTCATCCGCACCGGCCCAACGGGCACGAACGTGAACCACGTCGCGGTGTTGCTCGAGTATTGACCGCCTCCGGCGTCGGAGGGCCGCCCGTCTCCTTTGCGCTATCGCGCGGGGCCAGCCCGTGGCGGATGATCGCCAGGGTCGGGATCGGCGGGTACTTCAGGCGATAGCGATAGCCGTTGAAATCGTTGAGGGAGAGCCCGGCTTGCCGGGCCGCGAACTCCGCGACGTCCTGGTAGCGAGGGAACTCGGGGGTGGTCAGGTCCGGGGGGCACCCGAGGTCCACGATGCGTTCGGGGGTGACGATCTTTCCGACGTTGGGGCCCTCGCCGGGGTATCGCGGGCCGCCGGGCAGCGCGCTGTACAGGTGTGCCGTCGGGTTCATGGCGAAGTCCAGAGAGCGATGGATGAGCAGGTCGGTCACGACGGCCTCGACGGGCGTGTAGAGGTACAGCCCGTGCTCGCCCGTCTCGCCCGAATGGGTCTCGTGCAGGGAGACCTCGCCCGGTCGCGTGTACCCCAGCAGGACCCGAGCGGCGGCGGTATTGCCCACGGGGCCCTCCCCGATCTCCATGCGCACCTTGTTGTCGGGGAGCTGGACCCGACGCAGGTCGGGCATCGGGTCGGAGCAGAACTCACCCAGGAGCGGCGCGCCGCCCTCGGCGGCCTTGGGGTCGAGCGGGAACAGGCGCCCGATCGCCATTGAGGTCTGGGCCGTGCTCGAATCCCACGCGCTGATGGTTGACACCGCCCAGGGCACGTCGGGGCGCAGGCGCCGGAATCCATCGAACCCCGTGACGGTGACGAGCGTCAGGCGATCGTCCGGGGCCGGGATCATCAGGTGCATGCTGATCTGCAGGTTGGCGCGCACGCCCCAGATGGCGCTGTTGGCCTGGAACGCGGCCTTGCGAAAGGCCTCCATGCGCTTGGCCGCCGAGCGCCGCCCGCCCGTGCTGACCATGACCTCGAGCGTCTCGCGGTCGCCCGAGTGGGTCTCGACGAACCGCTCGAATTCATCCACCGACCTGAGCAGCGACTCGATGCGATCCGTGGGCGCGCCGTGGCGTTCCAACGCGGTGGCGATCAGCTGGATGCTGGGGCGGCGCGGGATGTGGCCTACCGCGTCCCAAGGGTCGGGCTCGCGAATGACGCGGGAGATCTTCCACGTCAGCGTTTTATCCAGCCCGAAACGGCGCGACATGTCCTGAGGGTGGCGCGGGTCCGCGTCAACAGAGGCGAGCAGGTCGGTCAGCGCGCGGCGCACTCCCTGAACCACGACCTGCGCGTCCTGCACGAACAGGCGACCATCGGCGGATGGAGTCGTAAACGTAGCCATACCGAACGAAATCCTTGCCTCTTCGGCCTCCGAGGGCGAGTATAGCAGAAAAACAGGGGACGCAAGCAATGGTCTGCGAGATTTCTGTAAAGAAAAGCGCGTGGAAAGTATTGTGCTCCGCGGCACCCTGGGGTAGGATGGTCATCATCTGGGGGCGCGGGACCTCGAATCCAAGCGTTTTCGGGCATTGCTGGCATGTTGAAGGCCAGAGCGGTTGAGCGAAGCGGCGGGAAATAGGAGCACGCGATGCTGAAACGAGTGAAGTTTGCGCTTTGCGTCGGTGCCGCGAGCCTGCCCACGCTGGTCGCCTCCGCGCAGCAGGAAATTCCCGTCGAGACGGTGCTCTCGACCCTCGACAACTCCGGGTTCGTGCCCGCCTCGGGCAGCCTCGACGGCACGCAGACCTGGCTCAAGCGCTACAACAGCGCGTTCCAGTCCATCGCACCGACCATCCACGGGAACGGGAACGTCTCCTTCACCGCGGTGATGACGGCCGGAGTCGGCGGCGTGGTCGGCGGGCCTTTCAGTTCGGGCGTGGGCTACAACCAGTTCACGGTCTGGTCCGGAGGTCCCGGCGCGTTGACGCTCGAGGCCCGATACGGCGACCCCACGCTGGACAACGCCAACTGTGGCGGGGCGGGCGCGGTGTTTACCAGCCGCGCCACGCAGACAATCCCCACCAGCCCCTCGGGCTACATGTACATCGGCGGCTACCAGATCGCCGGGGGCACGGTGACGTCCGTGGATGCCAACGTCATGTGGGTGGGGCAGAGCGGGGCATTCCACAATTTCGTGCGGGGCAACGACCTGTTCCTGAATATCCCGGACCTCACCAACGCGATCACCCTGCACCAGGACTCTCTGCCGACATCGCCCCAGAACTCGTTCCGGCTCAACAACCTGGGGCAGGCCGCGTACCTCGGGAAGGTGAAGGCGAGCGTGGGGAACGGGAACGCGTTCAACGATTACTTCGTGGGCGTGGCCGGGCCCGGGCCCGACGCGATCGCGGGGCAGAACGGGCGGGTGGTCAAGGTCGTGCGAGTGAAGGACGACCTGCTGGGCACTGGGAGCCAGGTGACCAACTACGGGGATTCGGCGTTCAACCACGCGGGCCGCGTGTTCAACATGTACGGGCTGGCCGTGGACGTCGGGGGCGTGACCGCCAGCGACAACCAGCTCGTGGTGATGTCCACGCCCACGGGCGGGGGGTACACGCACGCGATCCTGGCGCGATCCAACGGGGCCACGGGCGTTGGGGCGATCGAGTACGCGTCGGGCAGCGGCTTTGGGGCGGTGGCGCGTCAATCGCTGAACAACTCCGGGCGCGCGATCTGGCTGGCCAGCCTCAAGCAGGGCGTCGGGGGCATCACCAGCGACAACGACACCGCCCTGATGACTCACAAGGACGGCATGGTGTCGATCGTCGTGCAGAAGGGGCCCGCGAGCGCTATCTCTCCGGCGTTGCCGGGCAACCTGGCGCTGGGCACCGTGGGCTCGGCGGGGTACAACATCGCGTTGAGCAACAGCGACCAGGTGGCGTGGGTGGGGACGCTGGCCGGCACCGGCATCAACGTCCTCAACGACCAGTTCCTGGCGGTTTCGACGATCGCGTCCGACGGGAGCGTGACGCACCGGCTCGTGCTGCGCGAGGGCGAGCAGGTCCCCGACGCGGCGCCCGGGCTGCTCTGGGGCGGGCACAGCCAGAGCCAGTATCCCGGGCCGGGCAACGTGGGGATCAACGCCTCGGGGATCGTGATCTTCCAGTCCTACCTGCTGGGGACCGGGATCACCGACAACGTCAACGACTGGAGCACCTGGGCGTTCTACCCCAGCTGCGGCACGACACGAAAGGTGTCGGCCACGGGCATGAGCATGGGCGGGGTCACCGTCCAGTACACCGCCTGGAACACGAATCCGAACGGTGAGGGCAGTTCCATCGGCTTCAACGACGAGGGCTGGCTGGCGTTCCTGGCCTACGACGGCGGGAGCCCCACCAACCCACCGCCCGGGCCCTATGGCGACGGGGCCATCATGCGGGTCCATTTCTGCCCGGCCGATCTTGACGACGGCGGCGGCGCCGGGCAACCCGACGGGGGCATCGACATCAACGACCTGCTCTACTTCCTCGGGCAGTACGAGTCGGGCGTGTGCGGTGCCGATCTCGATGGCGGGGCGGGCAACGGCCTGCCCGACGGCGGCGTGGACATCAACGACCTCCTCTTCTTCCTGGCCCATTACGAGGGTGGGTGCTGAGTCGATCTGGGTACGTCCGACGCGAGGATCGCGCCGGTGGACAGAAGCACGAGACAGGCAATGTCAAAACGGAGTCGGATCATGAACGCTCGCTTGAACAACCTCGCTCCGATCCTCGTCCTCGCCGCGGCGGGCACGGTGGCCTCGGCGCAGCCGGAAGTCCCGCTCGAGACCGTTGTTTCCACGGCAGACAACCTGGGATTCGCGCCGAGCTCGGGGAGCCTGAACGGCACGCAGACCTGGCTCAAGCGCTACAACAGCGCGTTCCAGTCCACGGCGCCCACGATCGACGGGAACGGCAACGTGGCCTTCACGGCGGTCCTCACGGCAGGCGTGGGCACGCCCCCGGTCGTCGGCGGGCCGTTCGATTCGGGCGTCGGATACAACCAGTTCACGGTGTGGCACGGCGGTCCCGGGGCGCTCACCCTGCAGGCCCGCTACGGGGACGCGACGCTCGACAACGCCAATTGCGGCGGGGCGGGCGCCGTGTTTACGTCACGTGGATCGGCGACGCTGCCCACCAGCCCGAGCGGGTACATGGCGCTGCTGGCGTACGGCATCTCCGGGGGGTCCGTCACGACCTCGGTCAACGCCAACGTCATCTGGTCGGGGCAGGCCGGAGACTTCCACAACCTCGTCCGGGCCGACGACGTGTTCCTGAACGTGGGCAACTCTCACGAGTGGTCCCACCCGACCTCCGAGAACGGCGACACCCTGAGGTTCAATGACCTTGGGCAGACCTGCTTCACGGGCTGGAACAAGGCCAACACGGGCGACACGGGTGCGTATGGCACGAACGACACGTTCATGGGCGTGGTGTCCACGGGTGTCGACGCGGTGCCCGGGCAGAACGGGCGGGTGCGCAGCGTCGTGCGCCTGGGGACGACGGGGCAGCTCGCCGGCGTGCCCAGCGCCAACACGGTGCGGGCTTTCTTCAGGCCGGGGTTCAACCACTCGGGCTCGCTGTTCAACGTGTACGGAATGGCCACCGGGGTCGGCGACGTCGACGCGGGGGGCAACAACGATTACGTCCTGGTCATGTCCACGGACACGGGCTCCGCGTTCACCAACACGGTGATCGGGCGCGAGGGCGGGCCCACGGGGGTCGGCGCCATCGAGTACGCGGCCCAGCCCACCACGGGCGGGATGCTGGGCGGGCCCCAGTCGTGCTTCGCGACCGTGACCGGGCAGTCGTTCAACAACGCCGGACGGGCGGTGTGGGTCGCCAATCTCAAGCAGGGCGTCGGCGGAATCACCAGCGCCAACGACGCGGCGTACATGACGTACAAGAACGGCGTCACGTCCATCATCGCCCAGAAGGGCGACAACTTCTTCGGCTTCGGCGCCCTGGCACTGGGGGCCCAGGCCAACGCGATCTACCGCCTGGCTCTGAGCAACAGCGACCAGGTCGTCTGGATAGGCACGGTGGCGGGCGCGGGAGTGACGATCCTGAACGACCAGTTCCTGGCCGTCTCGACGATCGCGGACGACGGGAGCGTCACCCATCGCCTGATCCTGCGCGAGGGAGACCAAGTCCCGGATCGGGCCCCGGGCCTTCTGTGGGGCGGCGACGCGGGGTCGAACGACTTCACGAACCCGACCCAGATCGCGATCAATGCCTCGGGGATTGTGGTGTTCTCCTGCCGCCTGACGGGCACGGGGATCACCACGAGCACGCCCCTGTCTCGCGGGAACGACCTGAGCTCCTGGGCCTGGTACCCCGGCTGCGGGACATTCCGGCTGATCTCCCGCACCTGGGACGTGGTGGGGGGCCTGACCCTCAACGGGCAGTACGCCGCCACGGCCTGGAACGACCGTCCCAACGGCGAGGGCAGCACCATCGGCTTCAACGACCAGGGCTGGCTGGCCTTCCTGGCGATGGACGGGCAGGGGACTCCGCCCGCGGGCGACGGCGCCATCATGCGGCTCCACTTCTGCACCGCCGACCTCGACGACGGGAGCGGCACGGGCGTGCCTGACGGCGGCGTCGACATCAACGACCTGCTCTACTTCCTCGCGCAGTACGAGTCCGGTATCTGCGGCGCCGACCTCGACGGCGGGGCGGGCAACGGCCTGCCCGACGGCGGCGTCGATATCAACGACCTCCTCTTTTTCCTGGCCCACTACGAGGGTGGGTGCTGATCGTGCATCCCGCCCGCGGCGTGCGCGGTGCGGATCGACCGTCGGATTGGTGAAGGCAACGTGGACCCGGCCCGCTCGTGAGGGCACCACACAACGGAGTTGACCCATGAAGATCGGAATGAAGTTGGCGTTTGGAATCCTGGCGGCGGCGGGCGGCATCGCCTCCGCCCAGCAGTTCGTCGTCATCGAGAAGGTGCTGTCCACCGCGGACAACGGCGGCTTCGTGCCCAACTCGGGATCGCTCGACGGGACGCAGAAGTGGCGTGTCCAGTCCGGCAGCGCGTTCCAGTCGACGGCGGCCACGATCGACGCGACCGGCAACGTGGCGTTCTCCGCCAAGCTGATGCTCGACGGGACCCTGACACCGCCGATCGTGTCCGGGACCAATGATTACGGGTTCTGGTACGGGGGGCCCGGCTCGCTGTCCCTCCAGGCACGCTTCGGCGACCCGACGCTCGACAACGCGAACTGCGGCGGGGCCGGCGCCATCTTCACGGGCCGCGCCTCCGACCGCGTGCCCATCAGCCCCAACGGGTACATGTACATCGGCGGGTACTCGATCACGGGTGGGATCACGACCACGGCGGACCGCAACGTCATGTGGATCGGGCAGGCCGGGAACTTCCGCAACTTCGTTCGCGGCAACGACATCTACCTGAACATCGGCAACTCGCAGCACAAGTCCAATGTCACCTCGGCCCAGAACTCGATCCGCGTCAACAACCTCGGGCAGGCCGCGTACCTTGGGCAGACCAAGGCCAACGTCGGGGACACCGGGGCCTCCGGCACGAACGACTTCTTCATCGGCATGTGCACCACCGGCATGTCGCCCTTCGTGGGGACCTCCGGGCAGAACAGCGGCGCCAAGTCCATCGTCCGCAAGCAGCAGGACCTCGTCGGCGGCGGGAGCCAGATGAGCACGTTCTTCGACCCCGCCATCAACGGCTCCGGCGCCGTGTTCGATGTCTACGGCATGGCCACGGGCCCGGGCGGCGTGACGGGAACCGATGACTTCGTCCTGCTGATGTCCACGCCGTCGGGCAGCGGGTACACCAACACCGTCTTCGGTCGCGAGGGCGGGAACACGGGCGTGGGCGCGACGCAGTACGCCCTGGCCCCCACGGACACCAACCCCTTCTTCGGCGGTCCCGTCAGCCCCTTCTGGCCGGTCGGTCGCCAGGGCCTCAACAACGCCGGTCGCACGCTCTTCGAGGCCAACCTGAAGATCGGCGTCGGGGGGATTGACGCCACCAACGACGGCGCCCTGATGTCCTGGAAGAACGGGGTCACGTCGATCGTCGCCCAGAAGGGCCCGGCCAGCGCCATCGATGCCGCCCTGCCCGGAACGCTCTTCCGCGGCATCCCGGTCACGGCGATGTCCTCGGGCGTCTACACCGCGACGCTGAGCAACAGCGACCAGGTCGCCTGGACGGGCACCCTCTCGGGCACGGGCGTCAACATCTTGAACGACCAGTTCCTGGCCGTGTCCACGATCGCCGACGATGGCTCCGTGTCTCACAAGCTCATCCTCCGCGAGGGCGACCAGGTGCCCGACATGGCTCCGGGCGTCCTGTGGGGCGGGCGCGGGAACCCCAACACCTCCGAGTATCCCGGCCCGGGCAACGTCGCCATCAATGCCGGCGGGATGGTCATCTTCCAGTCCTTCCTCACTGGCACCGGCTTCGGCGACGGCGTGAACAACTTCTCGCTCTGGGCCTACTACCCCAGCTGCGGCAAGCTCCGGCTCATCGCCAAGACCGGCGACACCCTGCCCGACGCGATGCCCATCGCGGGCATGGGCTGGAACATCGAGCCCAACGGCGAGGGCAGCACCAACGGCTTCAATGACGGAAACTGGTTCTCCTTCACCGTCTTTGACGGCACGAGCTACGGCGCCGTCTACCGCGTCCACTTCTGCCCCGCCGACCTCGACGACGGCAGCGCCACGGGCCAGCCCGACGGCGGCGTCGACATCAACGACCTCCTCTACTTCCTCGGGCAGTACGAGTCCGGCCTCTGCGGCGCCGACCTCGACGGCGGGGCGGGCAACGGCCTGCCCGACGGCGGCGTCGATATCAACGACCTCCTCTTCTTCCTCGGACACTACGAGGGCGGCTGCTGAGCCCCCCGAACCACGGAGGCCAACGGACCTTCGCTGACCGACAATCCGATCCCTCTCGTCGCGGCCCGAGCCCCCTGGCCGAGCCGCCGCGAACGGGCACTCCGGCTACCTCCCCTACACCGTTCGCCCAAGCGGGCGACAACCTCGTCCCCCACTCCCCGAGCGCCCACGGCCACTGGCCGTGGGCCGCTCTTTCTAGTCAAGTGTTCGGACGGTGCGTCCCCGGGGAACAGGGGTGAGTTTGGGAACGTATCGACCAACGATGGCAAAGGGGAAGCGGTCATGAAGACTGGTCACACGATTGGCTTTGGCGCGTTGGCGTTGGCAGGCTTGGCGTCGGCGGCCCTGGGTGGGCCGAGCCTGGTCTCCGTCGGCATGGGCATTACGGACCTTTCCGCCGACGGGCAGGCGGTGACGGGTCTGATCTACGACGCGCAGGCCCAGATCTACCGGAACACGATCTATCGGCGGGGCGTGGGCGTCAGCTTCGCGCCGGGCGCGGTGATCAAGGCCGGTGGCCTGCTCGGCTCGGACGATTTCAGCATCCTCGGGATGACCGCCGAGAACTCCGCGAACTGGGGCTCGCTGAACTGCTTCCAGGGGAACACGACCCCGGACCACGCGCCGCCGTGCTTCAACACCTACCTGCCCCACCGCTACGCCGGCGGCGTCTGGACGGGGTGCGGGTCATTCGCCCGCACGCAGGAGAACCACGTCTACGCCGACTACCCCGGCGGGCTCAACGTCTGGGTGGGCGGGACGCGCTGCGACGCGAGCACTGTCACGGCCAACGACATGTCTGGGGATGGGAACATCATGGTGGGCGGCGGGTACTACGCCTTCGCCACGCCCCGCAGCAACGGGAACGCTCCCAGCGGGATCTGCGGGAGCTTCCTGGCCTATTCCTACGACGCGCGCACGGGCGTCACCACCGCCCTGCCCGCCCAGCCGACGACCTCCACCAACATCACCACCCGCGCCGACCGCACCAACTTCGACGGGACCGTCATCGTCGGCTACGACCTGGGCACCACGCCCGATCCCGACGGCGCCGGTCCCCTCCAGGGGTACATCGGGCGCCGGTTCACCGTCTGGCGCAACGGCGTCGAGTACCTCCTGGACCAGTTCGGCAACCAGGACAGCGCCCCGGTCAATCGCAACGGGACCATCGTCGCCGGCATGATGTCCGAAACCCAGGCCCAGGTCTCGGGTTTCCCCGCCGACGCCACCCTGGCCGGAATCCTGTGCAAGTGGACCTGGAGCGGCACGGCCTGGTCGCCCGCCAACCTCGGGCTGCCCGTCCCGTGGGACAACGGCACGGCCCTG
>JBGAOG010000068.1:0-16935 GCA_044221985.1 Phycisphaerales bacterium | reverse complement strand
GCTCTCGACCCCGCCGCGCGAGCCTTGGCTGGCCAGGAGCATCGAGCGTTCGGGCCCCTGCACGCCGTCGTCCACGAGCCGGTAGAAGACCTCCACGTCCGTCTGCCCGGGGAGCCTGGGCGTCTTGGTCACCAGCGCGCGCAGTGGGAGGGCCGTGCCCAACGGATGGGCCGCCAGGCGCGTGGCATCCACCACGCCCGTGCGCTTGGGCCACGCGGCGCTGGTCCAGGGGGTCAGGACGCGGCGTGCGCCAATCAGCGTCAGGGCCGGCCTTCCCAACCCCAGCGCCACCAGCGGGATGGCCGCCAGGATCAACCCCGCCACGGCGCGTCCCGCGGGGCCGTTGATCAGGAGCAGCCGCCGGGCGCGGACGGCGCGCAGGCGCTGGGCCGCGTTCCGCGTGACCTGCTGCCCGAGAACTTGGGTCAGGTCGTCGTGCTCGACCCGCCCGGCCAGGTCCAGGCCCGACGCCAGCACGCCCCCCAGCCCTGCCTCGCGCGCGCCGGGCGTGCGCTCCAGGCGCAGGGCAACGTCGGACAGCGCGGGGCGGAAGCGCCACGCCGGGAGCACCAGCAGCCGCGCCGCCACGACGAAGATCGCGAACCCCAGCCCCCAGAACCCCCCGCGCAGCCAGGTCGGCAGGCGAAGGAAGTAATCCGACACGCCCACCAGAGTCCCGCCCAGCACGTACACCGCCAGCACGGCGCCGACCGCGCTCACCAGCAGGCGCGCCCGCGCGCCGCGGCGAAGGCGCTCGAGCTCGGCGACGATGGCGTCCACCGGCGCACGGTCTTTCCCGCGCCCGGCCGTTCGTCCCTCGACCTGGCTCGTCGTGTCTGCCATGCCTGCGACGCCGCCCCCCGGCCCGACTGCCTCGCGGTTATCGACCAGATCCCTCCCCCGCCCAAACCGCGGGCGAGAGTCTCCACCCGCGAACTCCCAAGGACTGTACGCGGGACCCTCTGGAGGGTGTTTCCGGTCCTTGGTCACGGGAGCGTCACGGCCCGCGGCACGCCGGTCGCGCCCCGCCTCACGAAAGCCGAATCACTCGCCTCCCGATCCACTCCGCGCCCAGGAGCAGGATCAGGGCCGCCCACACCACCGGCTTGTCCCACAGCGTCTCCACGTGGGCCGCCCCGACCACGCGGATCTGGCGGTTGGGGAGGAGGGTCCCGAGCTGAACGAGCTCTTCGGGCGCGAGGACCCGCCCTCCCGCGTGCTTGGCCAGGTCGGCGAGCAGCGGATGGTCGGTCTGCGGTTCGCGGAGCTCATCCTGGGGAAGGATGACCTCGAGTCGCGCCCCAAGGCCCAGCCCGGCGAGGGCCGCATCCGCCGGTTCGACGCGGTACACCCCCGGCTCCGACGGCGCGTAGGCGGAAGTGAAAGTCGTGGCCACCGAGCCCTGGCCGCCTTCGGCCCGCAGGTCCACCGTCACGCCCTGCGCCGAGGGCACGCCCTCGGGCACGACGCGGACCATCGCGCCCCGGGGAGAGCCGGCCGCCAGGGCCTCGTCGACGAGGCGCAGGGTGATCTGCACCTGCTGATCCACCAGGGCCGGGCTGGGCGAGACTTCGAGCAGGACCCGCTGCCCGCTGCGGCCCAGGCTGTCGCGTGCCAGCAGCCTGAGCAGGGGGATGTAGAACCGCTCGGGCATGGCCTCGCCGCGCCCGTACCGCAGGCGCCAGATCTCGTCCGTGCCCACGTACACGACGCGTCCGGCGCCGTAGCGCATCGTCAGGACGAGCGGGGCCCCCGGATCCTCCGATCCACCCGATCCGATAGGCCGCGCCACTGCGAGCACCTCCGCGGTGGGCTTGAGCCACGCGGGGTCGATGCGCTGGGCGAATCGAAGGCTGGACCATCCGGCGTCGGGGTCCGCCAGGGCCTGGGGCCAGGGATCGCCGGGGGCATCGCCAAGCCGCAACACGGCGTATCGCTCGGCCGCGGGGCCCGCGCCGAGCAGGACGGGGCGGGTCCAGGCCGGCAGCCCCGAATCGGCGCCGTCGCCCCCGCGAGCGGCAAAGGGCAGGAGATCGCCCAGGGGCGAGCCGATCCACGCGCCGGGCGTGGCGCCCGATCCACCGATCCAGAGCACCCCGGTGCCGCGCTTGGCGACCTGATCGCGGATCGCCGACAACTGCTCCTGCGTGAACACGCCTGGGTGGAGGTCGCCCATCACGATCACGTCGAAGGCGGCCCACTCGGCGGGAGAGCGCGGGATGGACGTGAGAGGCTCGCTGCCCTCCTGGATGTATCGCTTGTCACCCGAAAGGAGCATCGCGGATGAACGGATGGACTTCTCGCGCACGAGCAGGTTCTTCAGGTAGCGGTACTCCCAACGCGGGTACCCGTCAACGTAGAGCACGCGGATGGGTCGATCGGCCACGTCCATCACCAGCGGGACCGAGTCGTTGTCCCGGCTGAGGTCGAGCCCCTCAGGCGTGACCCGCACCGACCAGTTCGCCCGCCCCTCTCGCGCCGCCTTGGCCGTGAGCAGCACCCGATGGCGCTCCCCGGGCTGGACGGCGACGGTCTTGGTATCGAGCACGCCCCCGGTCTGGGCGTCCAACAGCTCCACGCGGGCCGATCCCGCGCTCGCCGCTCCACGGAGCTCGACCTCCGCCATCACGGGAACGAGGTCCCCCAGGTAGACCGCGCCGGGGGCCTCGACGCGAGCCACGGCCCAGTCGGGCACGGGCGTGGGGCTGCCCAGGGGCACCGCGAACAGGGGGATCTGGCGCGCCTCCATCTGCCTGAGCAGGGCGCGGGGTACCTCGTCGCTGGAGCGGCCGTCAGAGAGGAGCAAGACGCCCGCGACGGGCTTGGAGGCCACGCGTCGCAGCGCCTGTTCGAGCGAGCGGGCCAGAGCGGTGCGCCGCCCGTGGGGCTCGCCGATGTCCGCCAGGGGCGAGCCGGCGGGCGCGCCGGGCAGGGGCTTGAGGTCGAACGCCCCGGAATCGAACCCGAGCAGGAGCACGTTGCGGTCGCGTTGCAGGGCGGCCAGCGTTCCCCAGGCCCCGGCGAGCACGGTGCGCAGCTGCTCTTCGCGGGTGGCGCTGCCCACGCGGGGCGGCGCGTCGGGGATGCGCATGGACTGCGAGCGGTCCACCATCACCACCACCCAGTCCTTCTCGACCCGCTCGCTCTGCTTGACCACCTGGGGCCCGGCCATCATGCACAGCACCAGCCACAGCAGCAACGTCCGCGCCGCGGCCAGCCCCAGGCGCGTGCCCCGCCCGCCCACGAGGCGCCAGTAGCTCCACGCGGCCCCGCAGATGCAGGCCAGCAGCAGGAACGCCCACACCCACGCGGGCCAGTGGCGCGCAAACTCCACATGCACCGCGGGATCGTCCAGCGAGATCCCACGCAGCCCCAGCAGGCGGTCGAGCAGGCGGTTCATGCGGACACGCTCCCCGTCGCGGCGACCCGCTCGCCCACCCGCCCGTGGCTGAACATCTTGCCCATCACCAGCTCGGCCACGCCCACACCCAGGGCCAGGACCAGGAGAGGGAAGCTGATGGGGGGCGTGACGGGGCCCGAGGCCAGGACGGGCGCCCGCTCCACGGCGCTCGAGGCGGGCGCGCCCTGCGCGTCGAGCCACTGCACGCCCCCGCCCAGGGACCCGAACCAGCGTTCGATCTCGGGCTCGCTGCGCATGTCCACGCGTGAGGCTTCAACGTCAGCGTTGGCCACCACCAGCCCCAGGCCCACGCCCGACGCGTCGCGGGCCTGCCACACGCCCGCGTGGGCCAGGGCCATGGCCCGCTGCCCTTCGACGACGCCGATCCCGCCGCTGTCGGGCCGGGGCTCATCCCCGGGCATGGGCACGCGGACGAGTTCGAGCGCGCCGGGCGGGAACGAGACGCTCTGCCCGGCCACGCCTGTTCCTCCGCGCCGCGCCAGCCCCACGCCTTGGCGGACGATTTCCTGCATGAGGGGCACCATGAGGGGCCGAGCGGGGATGTCGGTCCATGCCAGGTCCATGGCCGTGGTGACCAGGACCACCGCGCCGCGGGACGCGCCGGGGGCGCCGCCCCGCTCGGGCGCGCCGACCAGCACCAGGGGCGTGCCCCCGCGCATCGTCAGGGCGGGGGCCATGCCCCCCGCGCGCACTCGGGCATCGATCACGCGCCGGACGCTCACCGATCGCGTCAGTTCCTCGAGCTCGCCGGCGATCATGCCCAGCAAGCGCCCCCCCGCCCCCGATGCCGGATCGATCCTGGCGTCGTCGCCCAGGTCCCTGGGCTCGGCGCCGATGGACGCATCCAGACCCATCGCGCCGCAGAAGGCGTCGCCCCAGCCCGGAGCCGGCCCCGGGGGCGGGAAGACGACCACGGCCGCGCCCGCGTCGCAAGCCGCCCGAACGCGCTTCCATCCCGGCGCATCGAGGCGATGGGGCTCGGGAATGAGGATCGCGTCGTACAAGCCCAGGGACCCCGGGCCGGGACCGGCGCCGTCGCCCAGCTCCCGGGCCGGATCGATGCGCGTGACCGAGATGTCCCCGGCGCCGCGGGTGCGGAGCGTGCCTTCATCGCTGGGCGCCAGGGCCAGGGCGAGCCAGGCGTCGGGCGTGAACTCGTCGATCCCGCCGCCCGCGCCGGCAGGGGCCAGGAGCGCGACGGAGATGCGGTCGCGCAACTCCACGGGACGCAGGCAGCGGTCGTCACCCGCGATGGCGTCGGGGTCCAGCCGGGCCCGGAGCAGGGCGGCGCCGGCACGGCGCGTCGGCGACAGCGAGGGGATCTCCACGTTCCCGGTGAGCGTCGCCGACTCCTCCCCCGCCTGCCACTGCACGGATCGCTCGATGATCTTCCCGGCGGCGCCCTCGCCTCCGGGGACGATGGCGTCGAGGCGCACGCGCGTGACACCCACCCGCCCGATCTCGTCCCCGCTGCGCCGCAGCGTGACGCGCACCGGAGCCTCGCCCCCGCGCTGCGGAGAGGAGACCACCACGCCGTCGAGCGCCGCCAGCTCCGCGATGGCCACGTTCGCCAGCGCAACTTCCCCGGGCTTGGAGCAGAGGATCCTGGCGCCCTTGACGGCCCCCGCCCCTGGGGCCAGGGATTCCTCCACGCCCGCGCTGCCCACCCGTAGCTCGCTCAGGATGGCCACGTAGGTCGTCCCGTCGGCGTCGAGATTCCGAAGCTCACCGAGCCGCCTGAGCCCCGCCAGCAGGTCCATCCGCCCATCGCCGGGGAGGAGTTCCTTGACCGCGGCGGCGGCGGCGGAGAAGTCGAGCGTGGCGGGCGCCACCAGCGCCTCGGTCGGCGAGGCGAGGGCGATCACGGCCACTCGGTCCCCGCGGGCCTGGTCCAGCTCCGCGATGAGCTTGAGCGCCAGGGCCTTGTGGGCTTCCAGGGCGGGGGTGGCCCGCGGCAGCGCGGCCGTGCTCGTCAGGGAGTTGTCGATGAGCAGGAACAGGGTGCGCGGGCCGCGCTGCGCGGAGGCGGCCTTGGCGCTCAGGATGGGCTTGCCCACGGCCAGGGCGAGCAGGGCCACCAGCAGGCATCGGGCCGCCAGGAGCAGCAGTTGCTCCAGACGCAGGCGTCGGCGCTGTTGGCGATAGGCCTCGAGCAAAAACTTCATCGCGCCCCACAGCACCGGGCGGCGACGCTGGCGCATGAGGATGTGGATGAGGATCGGGACGGCCACGCAGCCCAGAGCGATCGAGGCGAGGATGGGATTCAGGAAAGTCATGACCAGGAACGCGTCCAGCGAGCCGCGACGAGCGACATGAGTGATAACGCAATCCCGCGGGGCGGGAGCCTGTCGCCGATCGCCGGTCGCCCGTCGCCCTTCTGCTTCACCCGTACTTGCTCCGCTTGATCATCGTGTTGCGGCGTGCGATGAAGGCGGCCAGGGGCGGGCCGAGCCAGTCGTGCGTGCTCAATCGCTGGTAGTCGTACCCGAAGCTGAGCACCATCTTCTCCACGTCGGTCAGGTGCTTCTGGAAGATGTCGAGGTACGCCTGGCGCAGGGCCCGCGGGTCGATGCGAAGGGTCGCCTCGCCCTCGAGCCCCTCGAACGGCGCTGCCTCGACAAAGTCGAACAGCGTTTCCTGCTTGTCCAGCACCTGGAACGCGATGGCGTCGTGCCCGGCGTGCTTGAGACGCGACAGCCCGAGCTTCAGCTCTTCGAGGTTGAAGAAGAAGTCGCTGATGATCGCCACCACGCAGCGGTTCGTGACGCCCCCGAGCATGTGCTCGACCGCGCGCGGGAAGTCCGTGGGGCGACGCCGGTTCTCGTCGGGCACCGGGTGCATGGCCAGGGCCCCCACCACCTGGCGCCACGTCCCCTGGCTGCTGCTGCGACGCACCGCCGACTTGACCTTGTCGGTGTAGACCACCAGCCCGACGCGGTCGCCCTGGCGCAGGGTGACGTAGCTGATGGCCGCCGCCAGGGCGGTGGCGTGGTCGAACTTGCTCCAATGGGCGCGCCCGTCGGGGCTGAGGGTGTGCCCGGCGCCGCTGGCCTCCTCGAAGCTGCGGCTGCCGTAGAGCATCGACCCCGACGCGTCGACCATGGTCAGCAGGTCGAGGTTGGTCTCCTGCTGGTACTGCTTGAGGTGCAGCTTGTCGCTGCGCCCGTACACCTTCCAGTCCAGGTGGCGGATGTCGTCCCCGGGCACGTACGGTCGGTGCTGGGCGAACTCGACGCTGAACCCCTGGAAGGGCGAGCGGTGCAGCCCGCTGCTCACGCCCTCGACGATCAGCTTGGCCCGCAGCTCGAAGCTGCCCAGCTTGGCCAGCGTCTGGGGGTGCAGGTAGAGGGAGGCCTCCATCTCCGGAGGCGGTGTCGGCGCGGGCGTCCCCGCGCCGGGCGCTCCTTGCCCCTTGTCCCGTGTTGGATCCGTCCCGGGCATGGGCGACAGTAGTCGTGTCCCGCGACGTTGGGCCGTCCCCGGGGCGTTCTCAGGCGCGCCCGGTTCGGGCGCTCCACGCCAGCATCCCCATCGCCGCCGCGACCCCGGTCCCCGCGCCCAACGCGAAGGCGGCCTCGGCGCAGACACGATCCCAGAGGAGCCCGGCGAGGATCGAAGCGGGCAGGAGCATGAGCCCCTGGAGCATCGCGTGCAGGCCCAGGACGCCGGCTCGGTGCTCGGGCGGGGCCAGGTCCGCCAGCAGGGCCTTCTCGGTGGCGTCGAGGAGCCCGATGTGCAGCCCGTAGAGGGCGAAGAGGCCCCACAAGGCCCCGGAGCGATCGTCCAGCCCTCCCGCCAGGGCGAAGCCGGCGTAGACCAGGGCGTGCGCCGCGTAGGCCCCGACCAGCACGTGACGCCGACCCACGCGGTCCGACAGGGCGCCCGCCGGATAGGACGAGAGCATCGCGGTCACGTTGTACACAAGGTACAGCAGGACCACGCCCGCGTCGTCGAACTTGAGGTCCTTGGCCCGAAGCAGCAGGAACTGGTTCGAAGAGTTGCCCAGGGCGAAGAGCGAGGAAATGACCAGGTACGCCTTGAGTTGGCGCGGGAGCGCCCGCCAGGCGCGTCCCAGGGCCGGGGCGGCGCGGGGCGCGGCGTGCGTCGCGGGCTCGCGCGCGAAGGCCATCGCCGCCACGCCCAGCACCGCCGGCACGATCGACCATCGCACGACCTCGCGCAAGTCGTTCCCGCGGCTCAGGGCGGCATAGGCCACCAGCACGCCCAGCACCGCCCCGAGGTTGTCCGACGCCCGGTGCAGCCCGAACGCCCGCCCGCGAACGCCGGCGGGAACGGTCTCGGCGATCAGCGCGTCGCGCGGCGCGCCCCGCACGCCCTTGCCCAGGCGGTCCACCACGCGGGCCAGCAGCACCGTGGGCCAGGCCCCGGCCAGCGCCAGGATCACGCGCCCCATCGCCGACCCGGCGTACCCGCCCAGCGCGATTGGCACTCGACGCGCCAGCCGGTCCGACCATGCCCCCGCGAAGATCCGCAGCACGCTGGCCACGCACTCGGCGCACCCCTCGATGAGCCCGACCGCCCCCTTGGGCGCCGCCAGCACGCCCACGAGGAACAAGGGCAGGATCGGGTACACCATCTCCGTACTGATGTCCGTCAGCAGGCTCGTGATGCAGACCACGATCAGGTTGCGGGTCAGCCAGGCGGGCATCGGCGGAGAATAGTGCTCCCGGCGGCGTCCCCATAGACCCATCCGCCTCGGGGTCCGGTTTGGTCAGCGAGGCTCGCCGGGGCCGGCGTCCTTGCGCCCGCGGCGCAGCTTGGCCTGCACCGTCTTGATCGCCCAGTAGCCGATTGGGATGAACATGCCTCCGGCGGGCACATAAATCTTCCATGGCGCAAAGGGCCCGGCGTGGGCCAGGTACGCGGCCAGCCCCCAGAAGGCAACGACAACCAGGGGCACCAGCCACAGGGGCGAGCGGACGGACAGGACGTCGGCGTGGCGTTGCATCGAGGCCGTCTGCGCCTTGAGGCGGTCGAGCAGCAGCTTGGCCCACACGAACTCGGTGGCGAGCACGCCCAGCCCGATGGGCACCAGGACCACGGGACCAGGCCCGGGCAGCGGGGCGATCAGGATTCCGCAGAAGATGATCGACGTGCCGGCGATGAGAATGGCGATCTTGCGCACGTTGCGGCGCGTCGCCAGGGCGGCGTCGGTGATGTCCTCGATGGGCGTCGGGTGCGCCTGGCGCATGGTCCCCGGGTCGAACCTGCGCCGCAGCGACCCGAGCATGGCCCCCAGGAGGATGGCGACCATCGCCCCCAGGGTCACCAGTGTGGGAACGATGGAGAAGTCGTTGTGCAGGATCTTGCCCGTCAGGACGATGAGCATCAGCACGATCGCGAGCTTCAGGTACCGGAAGCGCCCGATCACCCCCCGCAGGGCGAAGTACAGCGAGCGCAGGGTCGCCAGGGCCAGCAGGTTGCTGGTCAGGGCGATCACGGGGTCGTGCGTGACCGCGAACGCCGCCGGGATCGAGTCGGCCGCGAACGACAGGTCACCCACCGCGGCGACGACCGCGATGGCGGGCACGGTCATTCCGCGCCCTTCGCCCGCGGTCCCGGGCGTGACTTCCCGCCCGTGCCAGCCCGCCCAATGGGCCAGCCGCACCAGGCGCTTGCCCTCGAAGGCCGTGTGCTCGTCGGGCATGAACAGGGTGCGAAAGAGGGCGACGAGGAGCAGCCCGCCCAGCGCGTAGGGCGTCCACGCCAGGTGCAGGACCGCCCCGAAGCCGGCGATGAGGGCGGCGCGGGCGGCCATGCACGCGCACAGGGTCCAGAAGAGCACGCGGGGGAGGGCCTCATCGCGCACGCGGAAATGCCCCAGGAGCAGGGCAAGCACCGCGATGTTGTCCAGCGAGAGGGCCGCTTCCGCGAGGTACGACGCGATGAACTGCAACGCCGCGTCGGTCCCGCGGAGGCGTGTCCCGATGCTCTCTCCGAACCCCAGGTGCTTGTAGTGGTACGCCGCGCCGATGGCGATGCTCGCGCCCACCGCCAGGGCCAGCCAGATAAGCCCGGAGATGGCGGCCTCGCCCGGACGTGCTGCCCGTCGCGGGCCCGCGCGCCCCAGGCCCAGGTCCAGGGCCAGCACGCCCGCCAGCGCCAGCAGGAACCCCGCCCAGATGGCCAGCGTCATGGCGCCGCGCCCCGTAGCCCGCCGCTCGGGTCTCGGGCATCGCCGGGGAAGAACCCGCCCCGGCCCCGGGCCGCGCCGGCCCCCGCGATCAGCCCATCCAACAGGCGGTCGGGGTCGCGCTGGGCGATCACGTGCAGGCGATGGTTGAGTCGGAGGAACCCGCTGGCGCCCGCGTGGTCCAGGAACGCCAGCAAGCCATCGTAGAACCCGCTCGTGTTGACCAGCCCCACCGGCTTGGCGTGGATGCCAAGCTGGGCCCAGGCGATGATCTCGAACATCTCGTCGAGCGTTCCAAAGCCCCCCGGAAGAACGACGAACGCGTCGGCGTGCAGGGCCATGGTCATCTTGCGCTCGTGCATCGTCTTGACCACGTGCATGCTCGTGAGCCCGCGATGCCCAAGCTCCTTGTCGTGCAGCAGCTCGGTGATGACCCCGATGGTGCGCCCCCCCTGGGCGATCGCGCCGTCCGCCACCGCGCCCATCAGCCCGACGGATCCGCCCCCGAACACCAGCGTCATCCCGCGACGGGCCAGGGCTCGCCCCAGCGCGTCGGCGTCGCGCGCGAACGACGGATCGTTGCCCGACGAGGCGCCGCAGAAGACGCAGACATGGCTGAGGGCGGGCATGGACACGAGCGTAGGAACAGCGGCCCCGCGGGGAGGAGCCACCCCCCGCGCCGCCGGGATCACACGAGCTTGAAGTGGTCCTTGCCCGTGTCGATGCCCAGGGTGCGTTCAAGGAACATCTTGACGCGCTGGCGCTTGTCACGCCGGCTGAGCCGGTAGCCGGGATCGGGCGTGAAGGAACTCTCCGCGTGGTCGCGGACCCAGTCGCCCATTACCTTCGGGTGGGTCCCCTCGAAGCGCCTGATGATCCCGGGATCCACCCAGGCGTACGGATGGACCGTGGGCGCTTCCTGGTAGTACCCCTTTGTCTCCCGCTGCTTGGCCTCGTGGGCGCGGATCGCGCGGGCCCAGCCGTAGTGGAACATCCGCGCGTTGGCCTTGCGGCAGTTGAGGTATCGCAAGCGCCGCCGCCCCTGGATCGCCGTGAAGTACTGCGCGTCGCTGGGCATCACGATCTTGAGCCCGCGGTTGCGCACCACCCGCACCTCGCGCCGGTACCACGCCGGGCTGCTCGCCACCGTCCACGCCGAGCCGTAGAAGTGGATGTAATCGAAGACCAGCCCCTCCACCCGCCTATCCGTCTCCGCCTCCTCGATCGCCGCACGGATCTTCCCGTGGTCCTCCTCGTGCACCGCCTCGTCGCCCTGCAGGTACAGCGCCCAGTCGCCCGTGCAGTTGTACAGGGCGACCAGCGACTGCGCGGCGTACACGAACGCCTTGGGCGCCCTGGTGTTCCAGGTGCATGGAATCAGCCGCAGCTTGCCCGCGCCCTCGCCCCGCCCCAGTTCCGCCAGGCGCTCGGGCGTGTCGTCCTCGCACTCGCCCAGCGCGACGACGAACTCGTCCACGATGGGCAGGACCGACCGGATGCTCTCCAGGTACGGGTACCCGAGCCTGGTGCCGTTCTTGAGGAAGGTGAACCCGCTGACCCGCATGGGGAGGCGAGTGTACCCGGATAGCCGCCCCCCCCCAAAAAGGCCGCGGGCCCCCGGGGTTGCCGAGGGCCCGCGTCGGTCTGGCGCGGCCGTAAGCCGAGTTCTGTCCTCGCCGGCGGTTTCCATCGCGTCCTTGACGGGGGCTCAGCGACGGACCTTCCGGCGTGGGCGACCATTTCTCTAGGCCCCGGGTTGCCCCGGGGCTCAAGCAGTCTACCCGCTCTCGCCGCGCCCGGACCGGGCGTGTGACCGGGCTCGCGCCCGACCACCGAGAGCTGCTTGACCTTGCACGCGGTGGGGTTTGCCGTGCCCCGCTCGTCACCGAGCGGGCGGTGGGCTCTTACCCCACCGTTTCACCCTTGCCTGAGCCCCGCGTTGCCGCTGGGCCATCGGCGGTCTGTTCTCTGTGGCACTGTCCCTCGTCCGCGACCGGCCTTGCGGGCCGCTGCCGACGGGTGGGCGTTACCCACCACCGTGTCCTGCCGTGCTCGGACTTTCCTCGTCCGGGACCTCTCGGCCCCGCCCGCGGTCGCCTCACCGCGCCTGCGGGGTACTTTACGCCGGCGGATGGGCGCGCGTTCGCCCCTGCCGGCACCCGTTGCGGTAGCATGTGCCATCATGGCGGCACCCCGACCCAACCCCAAGCGGCTGCTGGCCTGGCTCGAGCCCAACCAGGTTGAGTTGGTGCGCGCCGTGGCGGCCAGCGCCCACGCGGAGATCGTCGGCGCGGGGTCGCCCGCCAAGGCCCAGGGTGGCGCGGTGGCCAGCGCCCTGGGATGTCCGGTGCTCGATGACCTGCGCTCGGCGCTGACGGAGGGGGAGGCCGACGGCGTGCTCATCTGCGCGCTGGGCGACTTCGGGCGTGCCGACGCCGCCAGCGATGCGCCGGCCCTGCTGGCCGCACGGGCCCGCGGGGTAAAGGTGGGCACGCTCGAGCCCTTCCCCAGCAGCGCCATCGACCTGGCGACGCGGGGCTGGACCGACACCAGCACGGGAGTCGCGCCCGCGAGCGTGGCCCGCCCGATCCCGCTGCCCCGGCACACGCGCCCCTTCCGCGACGCCGGCGAGCTCATCGCCGACCTGGGGACCATCCGCTGCGTGGGGATCGAGTCGCTGGGAGGCCCCGGGGAGGGAACGCTGGCGGCGAGGCTGGCCGGCGCGATCGACACGATCCTGCTGCTCATGGGCGAGCCCGAGACGGTGGACTCGGCGTGCGTGTCGCCCCTGCTCGGGCAGGGCGTTCACGCGCTCCCGGGCGAGGCGCTGGCCGACCTGCATGGGGACGTTTCGGCCCTCGTTCGCTTCGCCGACGGGCGAGCGGCGTCGATCCTGGCCAGCAACCACGCCTCGCGCTGGAACTTCAGTTGCACCGTCCTGAGCGAGCGGGGGCGCCTGCGCCTCTACGACGACGGCTTTGAGCTCCTCTCGCCCGCGGGAGAGAAGCTCGACGAGGCGCGCCACAAGCGGACCCGCGGCGGCACGCCGGCCCCCCCTCACCCTCGCACGCTCCCGGGCCTGGTCGCGGCCGCGCCCGCGTACCCCTCGCCCACGCCCCACGCCGTGGCCGCCATCGCCGATGCCTTGTCCCGCCTGCTCGACGGTCACATTCCCGACACCGGCCCGCCCGACTGGCCGGGAATCCTGTCCGTCGCCCAGGCCACGCTCCTGTCGGCACGCACGGGGCAGCCCGAGAGCCCGGCGACGTTCCGGCGGATGACCGGGACGATGTAGCCGCGCGGCGCGTGCGCCCCTCCCCAAACGCCGCGGGGACTATCCTCTCCGGCATGTTCGCCTGGTGCGCCCGCTGGTATCGCAAGCGGATTGTCAACGTGAACGTCAACATCCTCCTCGCGGGGCTGTTGGCCATCGGCGTGCTGTACGCCGTCATGCACTTCATCCACGCTCTGGGCATCGACAAGCACGTGGCGGGCAAGCTCAGCACGGACGTCAAGTACGTGAACATGGTGGCGAGCTTCGTGATCGACCTCGTCGCCGACCTGGCGGTGTACTACGTGCTTCACTGGTTCGCCAACCACGCGCCGCGGAAGCTGGGGCGGGACCTGATCAACCCGGAATACTCCGACCTGACGTTCCTCCAGGACGCCACCAAGGTGCAGATGGAGCGGATGGTCCTCTCGCCGGTGCTCTACGGGATCGCGATGGGCCTCCAGTACTACCTCAACAAGGAGCACTTCGCCGACCCCCCCGCCGCCGCCGCCATCGGGTTCGCCGCCGGCGTGTCCACGGCCCGGGTCCTGCACACCATGTGGATGCTGTACGACGATCGACGCCGTGCCGCGCGGATGCTCGCCGCCGCCGGCAGCGCCCGGTCCATCGCCCCGCCCCCGCCCGCGTTCTCGCCCCAGTCCAACGGACGCCCGGACTGACCCATGTGCGGCATCGGCGGCATCCTGCGCGTCTACCCGCCCGGCTCCGCTCCGCCGACGCACGAGGAGTCGATTCCCGAAGCGTGGCTGGACGTCCTCGACGAATCGATCAAGCACCGCGGACCCGACGGGCAGGGGCGCTTCCGCGACCGCGCCACCCGCCCCAATGGCTCCATCGTCGACGCCGCGCTGGTCCACCGCCGACTGAGCATCATCGACCACGCTGGCGGAGCTCAGCCGATGGTGTCGCTCTCCAATGCCCCCTCCCCGCGCGACGGGGATGGGTTGGCCCTTCGATTACCCGCCGCGCCCGCGGAGGGGAAGTCGTGCCCCGGCACGACGGGGGATGTGGACACGACATTCCGCGCCATGACGCTCCCCGTGCTCTTCCACGGCTCCCCCTCCGATTCCGTCTCCTATCGCGCCCTCCCCGCATCCCCCAACCTCCTCGCCGTCGCCTTCAACGGCTGCATCTACAACCATCGCGAGCTGCGCGAGGAACTCCAGGCCGCGGGGGATCACTTCGTGACGGATCGCAGCGACACGGAGGTGCTGCTGCATGGGTGGCGGCGATGGCGCCGATTCGCCGCCTGGCACTTCGACGCCATGGAGGCCTGGCTCCTGTGGGACCGCGCGAGCGCCGAGCTCATCGCGTGCCGCGGCCAGACAGGGGAGAAGCCGTTGTACTTCGCGGGCGACAGGCTCAGCTCGGGGATGGGCTCGTGGGTGTTCTGCAGCGCGGCCTACGCCGCCGCGGACATTCGACGCCGGTTGTTCCCGGAATATGCGACACGTGATCCCCGGCGAGTACGGCGCGTGATCGCCGCGGGCTTTGGACCGCCCTGGGCAGGGGTGGAATCCCTCGCGCCGTCGAGGGACTTGTGCGTGGCGCCGAACTTCGACGGCGGCTCGCCCTCGCATCCCATCTTGGCGCATGGGCTGGGAGATCTCAGCCCCGACCACCACCACCAATCTCCGGCCTGGGGGCGCGATCAGGCCGCCAGCCCGGAGGAGGCGGTGGAAACGGCGCTGGCGGACTCGGTGCGAGACCGACTGGACGCCGACGTCCCGATCGCGTGCCTGCTCTCGGGTGGAGTGGATTCGTCGCTCATCGCGTTTCTCGCGTCGCGCGAGCGAGGGCACCTGCGGACGATCTGCGTCCGGATGCCGCACGCGAGGTACGACGAGAGCGAATTCGCCCTTGTCGCGGCGCGGTCGATCGGCAGCACGCACCAGACGCTGGACGTGCACGCCGAGCCCGCGGTCGATCTCGTGCGGTTGATCCAGACCATCGGCACGCCGTTCGGCGACAGCTCCCTCCTGCCCACGTACTGGGCGTTCGCCGCCGCGGCGCCCCTGGCCAAGGTCGTGCTCACGGGCGACGGCGGGGACGAGCTGTTCCTCGGCTACGAGAGGTACCAGGCGGCACGCTCGCTGCGGGCCCTCGCCAGGGCGCGCCCCATCGCGCGGCTGATCGCCGCGGCGCTCGGGCACAGCGCGGCGAGCGCCGATCCCAAGTCCCGGGCTTCGAAGTTGGCACGCCTCGCGGCCAGCGCCCTGGGCGCGGGGTACGACGACCTCGTCCGCGTCTTTCCCTCGCGAATGCTCGCCGCCCTCCTTTCCGAGACTGCTTGCGAGGGAGGACTCCAGTACCTCCCTCGCTCCGCCATGGACGCGGCCGACCATGACCTCGCCTCGAACTTCCCCGATGGGCTGCTGGCCAAGGTCGACCACGCCTCGCTGGCGGCTCACGTCGAGGCCAGGGCCCCGTTCCTCTCGAATCGGGTCCGCATGGTCGCCCGGTCGCTGCCCGAGGACGTGCTCATGCCCCGCGGCCGGCGCAAGGGCCTCCTCCGCGACGTCGCCCGAAAGTACCTCCCCGCCGAGATCGTCGATCGCCCCAAGATGGGCTTTGCCGTCCCCATCGGCGACTGGTTCCGCTCCGACTTCGGCGGCATGAAGACCCTCCTGCTCGACATGCTCCACTCCGCCGATCCCTTCCCCGCCGATCTCCTGGGCCTCGAACTCAACCGCACGTTCATCCGGCAGATGCTCGACGAGCACATGGAGATGAACCGCGACCACTCCCAGCGCCTCTACATGCTGCTGGTGCTGGCGATCTGGTGCCGCTGGCAGCGGCACGCCGGCGGCGACACCGCCCACGCGCCCCATGGACCGTGATCGACCGGATTCAGGGCAGGAACGTGTAGTCCCGCGTTGTGTTCGCCACGCCGCCGGACTCATCCGTCCTCGGCACCGCCACGCCCGTGCGGACGTGGTAGTCGGCGAAGAGCAGGTTCGCGTGCACGCGCGAGGGGCCCGAGTCGGGCAGCCAGTACATGCCCCGATCGTCGCTCTGCCCGCCCTTGCCCGTCTGGAAGTTGTACATCGGCTGCGTCGCGATCACCCAGGTCCTGCTCGTGTTCGCGATGGGCGGCATGGGCAGCCCCTCGCCCGTGGGCGTCATGGGCACGAGCGTCGAGTACGCCTCGCCCCGGAGGTCGTGGTCGTTGAGCTGATAGCTCGTCCCCAACGCGTCGTAGCTCACCCTGAAGCTCTCGAAGCCGGGGATGGGGATCCCCGTGTTGCGTGAGCCGGCATCCCAGGGCGAGCGAAAGACCGGCATCTCGTAGTTGTCGGTGGAGGCCGCGTCGCCGGTGGGAAGGTCCACGACGTACGGATTCAGCGGGCGCTGGGCGGGACCCAGCTCGTCGATGCCGTAGAACGGGAGCTGCCCGCGCTTGCCGGCGAAGAGCGTCCCGATGACCGCCTGGCCCCCCCCGGGCAGCGGGCCCAGCGCCTGGGGCAAGCGGTTCTTGTTGGTGTCCAGGTACGCGGAGGCGCCCAGCCCGATCTGGTGGAGGTTGCTCCCGCACGCCGTCATGCGGGCCAGAAGGCGGGCCCGCCCCATCGCCGGAAGCAGGATTCCGATGAGCAGCGCGATGATCGCGATGACGACGAGGAGCTCGATGAGGGTGAACGCGCGGCGCATGGCATCGAGCATACCCCGCGCGACCTCCATGGAAAAGCCCCCGGGGGTGCTCCCCGGGGGCTTGGAATCGCGTCGGCGATCAGCCTGGCCGCGGCGTGGGCCCGCGGGCCCGTGGATCAGCAACCGCCCTCGTAGTGGTCGAGGAAGAAGAGCAGGTCGTTGATGTCGACCCCGCCGTCGGGCGTGCCCGTGCCGCTGCCGTCGTCGAGGTCCACGCCCAGGAGGCCCGCCTCATACCCGTTCAGGAAGAACAGGAGGTCGTTGATATCGACCCCGCTGTCGGGCACGCCGGTGCCGCTCCCGTCGTCGAGGTCCGCGAAGCACCCATGCCCGGGCACGGGGATGGCATTGGCGGAAACCGAGGCGGGCGACCCCGGCTTGAACAGCTCGAGCCTGGCGTTCCCCGTGACCGGGGCG
>JBGAOG010000067.1:0-17197 GCA_044221985.1 Phycisphaerales bacterium | reverse complement strand
CGCCGGGCTCCACCTCGTCGTCTTCGCCTGCCTCATGCTCCGCAACCTGCTCGCCGGAAGTCCATGACACGCTCTAGTGAAACGCGAAGCAAGGGCCGCAGCGATCAGCCCCCTCCCGGCGTGAGGGAGTCGGCGCCGGGCACTCTGCTTGCCCTTCCTTGCAAGAAGGGGCCGGGGGGCTCTTCTCTACGCACGCTCGCGGGTCAAGCGTCCCGCGAGTTCACGCTATTGGCCCATTGTCTTGCCGCACTCGGGGCAGCGGGAGGGGCCCGAAGAAAGCCCGGCCAGTGAATACCCGCATCCGGCGCAGCGCCCTTGCCGGCGCCACAGCCAGGCACGAACACGGCGCGCCCCCCGAGCGATGTGCCACGGAGACATCAGGGCCAACAGGGTGACCGCGAAGTCGCCAACGCCCCGGACCCACAGGATCTCCCACGCCCACTCCTCTCCGGGATCGCCCGAAATCGAGATGCGGGTCCACTGCCCGCTGGGCCCGATCTCGAAGAGCTCACGACGGACGATGAAGCGCCACGGGAAGCCGATCGCCGCTTCCTGCAAGACCGTGTGTCCGCTCGCTCGTGGCCGCGGGCGTCGCGCGGCGCTCCACGCCGGGAGATCGCAATAATGAACTTGAACGAAGCTCCTCATGAGGCTCGGCGCAAAACCGCCGTTTGAAGCCATGAATCGCTCGGTTGTCTGTATTCCCGTTTGCATCACAGTGCAGATCCAGTCTGACTTAGACTGTCCCGACACGGTGAATCCCACGGCGGGTTCGTCTTCCTGGACGATAATGTCCACCCCTGGGACCCCCAGGGGCAAGCCCGTGCCAGCACCGAACACAATCGCCGCCCCTGCGGGAAGCGTTCGCCAAACCGCTACGGACACCTCGCAACCAAGTACTGCCAGCACGACAATCACAGGCAAGTATGGCTTTACACGGGGGTGTAGCCTCATCGCAACCACCTCCCCGCTGAAGAACCCGCCCCGCCCGCAAGAAACCGTGTTTGTGCCCCTGCCAGCGGCCCTGATTCCGGCCCGATCGTACGTTTTCAACGGGCTGCTAGGGACATGCGCACGTGCTGTCCAGCGGCACCCAGCCGCCCACGCCGATATCGCAGTTGACCGGCACCGAAGGGTCTCCCGACCGAGGATTGATGATCGGGACGCGCGGAGTATGCGCCCCGCAGGGTGGGGTCGGCGCGGCGGGCAAGGTCGTTGGCGGCCAGCAACGCCCCGCGGGATCGATCACGCCGGGGACCGCCGGCGAGCTCTGGCAATAGTCCGGTTCCGAGCACGTAAGCACGGTCATCTGGTCGCAGAAGGTCATGATCCCCCCGATCACGCAGGACTTCGTTCGCTTGCGGACGTAGGTTTGGGTCCGAGTGTAGCGGCAACGCTGGACCCAATTACAACCGCCATGTTGGAATGGCGTGCATTCCGTGAGGGTCCACGGCGTCGGGGGTCCTTGGGGCTTGTCCGAGATTGGTACGACGACGGTACCCGCGCAGGTCTTCAGCCCGGTGGCCGCAAGACTCTCGGCGACGGGCAGCGTCCTGGGATCGTCCAGCGCACCCTGTTCCGCGACGGCCAACTCGATCTGCCCGAGCATGGAGTCTGCCGTGCACCCCGCCCCCGAAAAATCGGTGGGCGTCTTGACCGCCTCATACCCGACAGTCACCAGGGCGTCGAGCAGCGGCGCAGGATCAGAAAGCGATTGCAGCACCGGGGCGAGCGGGTCGGTGACAAGCACGCCGGAGGCGACGTCCTTGACCGGGTTGGCGGGGGTGAAGAAGGAAGGCCTCGCGACGCCCCACCGGTAATCGTCCTCGTCGCTGATATTCAGCGACCCCTTGATTTGCTCGACGATTCCCCACCGGTCCTTCTCGCTCCAGGACTTCTGGATCCACGAGGCGCCGTCGCGCACGTACCAGGCGGCAACGAGGTTGTCGCCGAACGTCGTGCCCTCCTCGGAAATCGCCGCGATGCTCTGCACGGTTGCGGTACCTCCGGAGTACTCGAAGATCGGAACGTAGTTCCACTCGCCCACGAGAATCCTGACCGAGGAAGGCCTGTTGACCGGCTGGGCCATCGCGAAACCGGAAGAGAGCATGATCGCGGCGAGAGCGAATTGGATCTTCATGTGAACCTCCTTTTTCGAAAATACCCCCTCCCACATCCTCTTTGTCAAGTGGACATGCCGAGAAGTCTTCCAGTTTGTGGATAACTTTGGGTGAGAAGCAGCAGATCGCAGTCAATCCGGGTCCGCATCAACGGACGGGTAGATTCATCAACAGCGACGTAAGCGCCTGCAAATACATTACTTGAGAACGCCAACCGGGCGGCTGCTCGGCCGCGGCTCCCCCCTCGGCCACCTTCTTCACCGCCCCCGCAACGCCCTTCATGGTCCTGGTGAATCTCACCGCGTCGATCGTCTCGATCATGTCCGTCGGCCTGTGGTAATCGTGGATGCGGAAGTTTGCGGCGTCCGTCAGCATCATCCCCGACAGTCCCGCGGAAGGTTGCCCCAACGTGATCGCTACGGGTAGTGCGATAGAAATCCGGCGGGTTTGGGCCCGACGTCAATGCTCCGGCGAGGCGCCCGGCGAGAACCGACGAGCACCAGGGTCCTTTCGTCGAGCCTTCGAGACCTGTGCGCAAGAAAGGCGTCGAACATCCAGCCTCGCTCCGATATCCGATCGCGGGCCTCCCAACAATCCCCCCTCATGCCCCACCCTCGCATTCCGCTCCCCGGTGCGTCCTTCGTCGAGCGGCTCCTCGCGCCCATCCATCGCTTCACGCGTTTGGAAGCCGCGTCGGGCATCGTGCTCCTGGCGTGCGGCGCCGCCGCGATGATCATCGCCAACGGCCCCCTCGGGCACGCCTACCACGACCTGCTCGCCAAGCCCCTGAGCATCACGCTCGGGGCGCGGTCGCTCACGCTGAGCGTCGAGCAGTGGATCAACGACGCCCTCATGGCCGCGTTCTTCCTCCTCGTGGGGCTGGAGATCAAGCGTGAGGCCCTGGTGGGGGAGCTGTCCGACATCCGCAAGGCCGCCGTGCCCGTGCTCGCCGCCGCCGGGGGGATGCTCGTCCCGGGCCTCATCTACGCCGCGTTCAACTGGGGCCAGCCCACCCTGCGGGGCTGGGGCATCCCCACGGCGACGGACATCGCGTTCTCGCTGGGCGTGCTGGCGTTGCTGGGCTCGCGCGTCCCGCGCGGGCTGCGGGTGTTCCTGGCGACGCTGGCCATCGCCGACGACCTCGGGGCCCTGGTCGTGATCGCCCTTTTCTACACCGACCAGCTCCACGCGGACGCGATGCTCGGCGCCGGCGCGTGCCTGGCGGCGCTGATGGCCCTGAACCTGGCGGGCGTGCGCCGGCTCTGGCCCTTCCTGGTCCTGGGTGTCTTCCTCTGGCTCTTTGTGCACGGCAGCGGCGTGCACGCCACGATCGCCGGCGTGCTCCTCGCCCTCACCATCCCCGCGCGAACGCGCGTGGACGCCAGCACCTTCGCCGCTTTCTCGCGGTCCACGCTCGACGCTTTCGATCGAGCGGAAGGGGCGACGCCCTCCGCCCCACACCTGGCCATCATGCGCGACCCGACCCAGCAGGCCGCCGTGCAGGCGATCGAGGACGCTTGCAACAAGGTGCAGACCCCGCTCCACCAGCTCGAACACGCCCTGACGCCGTGGATCGCGTTCCTGATCGTACCGATCTTCGCGCTGGCCAACGCCGGCGTGGCGCTCTCGGGCAACTTCTCCCATGCCCTGGCCCAGCCCGAGACGCTCGGCTCCGCCCTCGGGCTGATCCTGGGCAAGCCCCTGGGCATCACGCTGACCTCGCTGCTGGCCGTCCGACTCGGGTTGGGCGCCCTGCCCAGCGGCGTGACCTGGCGGCACCTGCACGCCATGGCGTGGCTGGCGGGCATCGGGTTCACGATGTCCCTGTTCATCGCCCACCTGGCCTTCCGCGGGACCGACGCCGCCGAACGCCTCAACGATGCCAAGATCGGCATCATCGGCGGCTCAATCGTGGCCGCGAGCATCGGGTTCGTGCTGCTGCGACTGGGCCCGCCGGCGTCGAGACCGCCCGGCGCGCCATCCTGATCTACTTCGCGCCGGCCAAGGCCCCGGCCCTGGGCGCCGCCGCCGACACGTGCAGCTGCGCCACCTTCCACCCGCCCGCCCGGCGCACCAGCACGCCCGTGACGCGCAGGCTGCCCAGGCGCGGGCTGAGGACGGCCTCCTCCACCCAGGCGCTCTCGCCCCCGAGCGTGGCCCCCAGCGTGCGCCCCTTGAGCACGCCCGCGAAGGGGTTGGGATCATTGGGCGAAACCGCGATGCCCCACTTGACGATCCCCGCGCGGTCGAAGCGCTGCCCGGACTCGGGCCCGAGCACCACCGCCTCGGGGGTCAGGATGCTCGCCAGCACGCTCTCGTCGCCCGAGGCCAGCGCCGCGTGCAACGCGTCCAGGGCCTCTTCCATCTGGGCGCGGCTGGCGGCCAGCGCGCCCTCGTCCATGATCCCCTCGCGCGAGTCGTTCGGGCGGGCGCTCTCCAGCCACCGGAAGAGCTCCGCCGGCTCGATCGCCAGCGGCTCGGACTGTTCCTCCAGCACGCTCAGCGACGCGTCCACCCCGGCGCCCCGCAGCGAGGCGAGCGCGGCACGCTCCTGGGCCAGCCAGGCCTTGTCCTTCCCGCCCGCGTACATCCGCACGCGCATCGACTTGAGCACGCCCGCTCGGGCCGCGTCGTCGGGCGTGGGCGCACACCCGGGCAGCAGCGTGAGCGAGGCGAACGAGTTGGGGTAGAGCGTGGCGGCGCGGAACGCCGCCCGTCCGCCGCTGCTCACCCCCGCCAGGTGCACGCGCCCGCCCTCGATGGCGATGCTGCGGGACAAGTCGTCGATCAGGCGCGGCAGCAGCGCGGGCGACTCGAGGAAGGGCCGACCCTCGGGCGCGACGGGGCTGACGACCACCCAGTCGCGGCGACGGGCCTCGTCCTCCCAGTACTTGCGCAGGGCGACCTCGACCATGGCCTCGCTGGCGTCTCCGGGCGGGAGCGCCAGGAGCACGGGGTACGCCCGTTCGCGCACGAAGTGGTCGGGGAGGATCAGCGCGTACTTCAACGCCTTGCCCTGGTCGAGCTTCACCAGGCTCCACGCGCGGCCCGCGATGGGCGCGCCGGGCGATGGCGCCGCGCTCTGGCGTGCGATCGCAACGCTGACGGCCAGGGCGGCCAGCGCGATAACTCCGATGGGAACCACTCGGCGTGACATGGCGACCTCCAGGCAGGGCCCCTGCTCTTCTCGGACGGATCGGACGCCGACTTTTCCGACCTACGCTCCACGCGGGGTTTTTCCCGGAGGTTCCTCCCATGGCACGAGCCCGTTTGGCGTGGTGGGCCCTGGCGTCGGCGGGCCTTGCGCTCCCCGCTCTCGGACAGGCCCAGCCGGTTCCGCCGCCCCAGCCCGCGCCCATCAAGCACGCCGCCGTGGAGTACATGCGCGCCGAGGCGGGACGCCTGCTCGGGCTGGTCAAGACCGAGGGTGGGCAGAAATTCCTGATCGCGTCCAACTGGGGCCCCGTCATCGAAACGCCCCGGATGATCTACGCCAACCGCCAGACGCACGAGGCGGCCACGCCGGAGGAGTTCGCGGCCCTGCCCGCGGAGAAACGCAAGGGGCTCGAGTCGACCATCCTCGACGAGGAGTTCTACTTCCACACGTTCTCCGGATCGCCCCTGGCCTACTGCCGCCCGCTGGACCTGCTCTGCCAGGCGGCCGGGACGGGGGCCAAGTGCTTCTCGTACAAGCAGCGCCTGCTGGACTTCGGGTGCGGCGGCGTGATCCACCTGCGCTTGCTGGCGAGCCTGGGCATGGAGGTCGTGGGGGTCGACGTGGACCCGATCCTCCGCGCGTTCTACCGCGAGGAGATGGACCAGGGCGTCGTGCCCGGGGCCCAGTTCGGCGGAGAGATGGGCCCGCCGGGGAACCTGAAGCTGGTCTTCGGGGCGTGGCCCTTCGACGCCCAGGCCAAGGTCAAGGTCGGCGCGGAGTACGACTTCGTGGTGGCCAAGAACACGCTCAAGAAGGGGTTCGTGAACCCGGAACAGCCGGTGGACGACCGCTTCCGCGTGAAGCTGGGCGTGAAGGACGAGGAGTTCGTGGCGGCCCTGTACGCGGCACTCAAGCCGGGCGGGCTGGTCATGATCTACAACCTGTGCCCGGCGCAGGGCAAGGAGACCTACATCCCCTGGGCCGACGGACGCTGCCCCTTCCCGCGCGCGATGCTCGAGAAAGCGGGCTTCCGTGTGCTGGAGTTCGATCAGGACGACACCCTGGCCGGGCGGGACATGGCCCGTCGCCTCGAGTGGAACAAGGGCGAGGACGGGATGGACATCGAGAACGACCTCTTCGCGACCTACACGCTGCTGCTGCGGCCGACGACGGTCGCCCCCGAGCCGGCGACGCCGGAGAAGCAAGGCCCGGAGAAGCCGCCGGCGAGCAAGCCCTAGTGCGGATCGCTCTCCTGCACAATCCAGCCGCCGGGCGCGGGCGGGGCGAAGGCCTGGCGCGACAGTTCGCCGCGGGCCTGAGCGCCGCGGGGCACGAGGTGCGCGCGGGAGACGTGCGCACGGGCGGCGCGCTGGCTGGCGAGTTGATCGCGTGGAGCCAGGCGGTGGTGGTGGCGGGGGGTGACGGGACGCTGCACCACCTGCTGCCCCTTCTGGCGGGCTCGGGCCGGGGCGTGTACCAGGCCGCCCTGGGGACGGAGAACCTGTTCGCCCGCGAGTTCGGGCACGTGGCCCAGCTCGGGGCGATCGTCGCGGCGTTGGAGGCCGGGCACGCGCGCGATGTCGACGTGGGGGAGTTGAGCGCCGGAGAAGAGAGAAGGTCCTTCGCGATTATGGCCAGCCTGGGCCCCGACGCGGGCGTCGTCCACCGCCTCGACGCCACGCGGCGCGGGGCGATCACCCACGCGTCGTACCTGGCTCCCACGCTGGCGGAGCTGCGGGCGCCGAGCCTGCCGCGGCTCACGGTCCGGGTCGACGGGCGCGACGTGGTCACCGATCGCCGCGGGATGGTCGTGGTGGCGAACCTGCGCCGCTATGCGCTGGGCGTGAACCCCGCTCCGGCGGCCCGCGGGGACGACGGGCTCCTGGACGTGGTCTTCCTGCCGGCGGAGACGGCCGTCCGCGCGCTGGCCAACCTCGTCGCCTGCCGACTTGGACTTGGCGAGCGGTGCGGGGCGGTGCGGGCGCGAGGCGCCAGGGTGGAGCTCACCTCCACCCCGACGACGCCCGTGCAGGCGGACGGCGAACCGATCCGGTGGAGTGGCCGAACGGATGCCTATCAATCGCGCATCGCTGTTTCGATCCGTCCGGAGAAGTTGCGCGTGCATCAGGCGTGAGGTGCGCACGCGGGCGGTACGTGATCGCACTTTGTTCGGTTATTGAGGGACTTGCATCCCTTCGGGGCGCAGCCTGGGCCGGGGGGCGGGACGCACGTCCGATCTAAGATCGACGCTGTACGAGGCGTCGGGGCGGGTGGCCCCGATGGGTCGGGTAGGCGGGGTGGGGTGCATGCCGGTTCGCATGAGTTCGAGCATACAGGCCGAGGGTTCGGGCCCGGTTGACCGGCGAGCGGTGTTGCGCGCCGAGGTGGCGGATGCGACCGGGTCCATGACGATCACGGCGGCGATCGAGCGGTACCTGGCCCAGGCCGGGGAGATGCTGGGGGCGTGGGGCGAGGTGCGCGTTCGGATCGTGGGTGACGCGGAGATGGCGCGGGCGCACGAGGAGTTCACGGGGGTCCCGGGCACGACGGACGTGCTGACGTTCGACATGACCGATGCGGGCGAAGCGCCCGGGCCGGGGCCGTCGGCCCTGGCCCGCGATGGCGCCATCGCGGTGCTGCGGGCGCGGCGTGTGGATGCGGACATCCTGGCGTGCGCGGACGAGGCTCACCGTCAGGCGGCGGCGCGGGGGCACGCGGTGCGGGACGAGGTGCTGCTGTACGCGCTGCACGGTCTGCTGCACTGCCTGGGGCACGACGACCACGATCCCGAGGCGTACGCGGCGATGCACGCGCTCGAAGACGCGGTCCTGCGCCGCCTGGGCGTGGGAGCGGTGTTCGGGCTTGGGGGAAGGGGGGCTGGGTAGTGCTTCCGCTGGGCGCGTGGCTGGCGATCTGGTCGATCTCGGTGGTGCTCGGGGGGATCCTGTCGGCGCTGGCGCAGTCGCTGCGGGACGTGGCACGACCGGCGATGGAAGCGCTGCTGGAGGCGAGGGGCGACGCCGAGGTCCGGGCCCGGGTGGGGCGGATCCTGGAGGACATGGAGGGACACGCGGTGGGCGTGGCCCTGCCCCGGATCATCCTGAACCTGCTGGTGGTGGTGGGGATGGTGATGTGGATCGCGGGGATTCGGGGGCGGGAGTGGCCCGGGAGCTGGGAGCTGGCGTTGGGCATCGCGGGCAGCGCCGTGCTGGTCTGGATCGCGGGAGTGGCAGTGCCGGCGGCGGTGGCGCGCCACGCGGCGGAGGTGACGGTCGCGACCTGGTCGACCACGATCCGCGTGAGCTACATCCTGGCGGGGCCCATCCTGGCCATCGGGCGGGTGGTGGACGGGATCGTGCGGCGCCTGGCGGGCAAGCGGGAGCAGACGCCGGCGCAAGAGGCGCAGGAGGAGATCCTGCACGTGGTGGAGGAGGCGCAGGAGGAGGGGACATTCGACAAGTTCGAGCGGGACATGGTGGAGGCGGTGCTGCGGTTCCCGCGCACGACGGTGGCGCAGATCATGACGCCGCGGACGGAGATGGAGGCGTTGCCGGTGACGGCGAACCTGGGCCAGGTGGTGGCGATGATCCGCAAGGGCGGGCACAGCCGCATCCCGGTCTACGACAAGACGCTGGACAGCGTGCTGGGGTTCTTCTACATCAAGGACCTGATGAAGTGGCTGGCGGGGGAGCGCGGGCGCAAGGAGCAGGGCTTCGACCTGCGGGCGCTGCTGCGCCCGGCCCTGTTCGTGCCCGAGAGCAAGACCGTGCGGGAGCTGCTGCAGGAGCTGCTGGCCAAGAGGATCCACATCGCGATCGTGGCCGACGAGTTCGGCGGCACCGCGGGGCTGGCGACGCTCGAGGACATCTTCGAGGAGGTGTTCGGGGACATCCGCGACGAGTACGAGCTGCCCGACCCGGGCTCGGGGTCGCTGCGCATCGACGAGGCGGCGCGGAGCGTGGAGCTGGACGCGCGGGCGTACATCGACGACGTCAACCCGCGGGTGGAGAAGATCGGGATCCGGATCCCCGAGTCGAGCGACTACGACACGGTGGGCGGGTTCGTCGTGGTCAGCATGGGCAGGATCCCGGCCCCCGGGGAGACCCTGAGCCTCGAGGGCCTGGAGGCGACCGTCCTCGAGGCCGAGGCGACGCGAGTGACGCGAGTGCGACTGCGGGCGGTGGAGGCGAGCCCCGCGGAAGCGCCCCGGGAGGGCCAGCAAACCCCGGCGCCCCCGGCGGAAGGGACGGCGGCGTGAGCGGGACCACAGGCCAAGGGCCCGCGATGCCCGAGGTGTTCCTCAACGGCGAGTTCGTGGACCGCGCCGACGCACGCGTGTCGGCGTTCGACGCCGGGATGCAGCACGGCGTCGGGCTGTTCGAGACCATGCAGGCGGGCGAGGGCGGCGTGCTGCACCTGCACGAGCACGTGGATCGGCTCGTCGCCTCGGCCCGGGCCCTGGGCCTGTCAGACTCGCTGCGGGCGCGGGCCCTCGAGGAAGCGGTGCGCCGGACCGTGGACCGGGCGCGGGAGCACGCGCCGGGACGCCTGCGCGTGCGGCTGACCATCACCGGGGGCGACCTGAACCTGCTCGAGCGCGGCAGGGGATCGGGGCAGGATCCGACCGTCCTCATCGCCGCCGCGCCCGCCACGCGGTACCCCGCCGAGATGTTCGAGCGGGGAGTGGGCGTGGTGGTGGCGGACCTGCGCGTGAACCCGTTGGACCCCCTTGCGGGGCACAAGACGCTGAACTACTGGGGGCGATTGCGCGAGCTGCAGTCCGCGGCGGGCAAGCGTGCCGGCGAGGCCCTGGTGTTCCAGGTCACCAACCACCTGGCGGGCGGGTGCGTGAGCAACGTGATCCTCGTAAAGGCCGGCACGCTGGTGACCCCGATCGCTCACGGCGAGGAAGAGGAGGTCGCCCGCGACCGCGCGGAGGCCCCCGGGCGGGCCGGCGGGGCCGTGATGCCCAGCCCGGTGCTCCCGGGGATCGTGCGGCGCTGGGCGATGGACTGGGCCCGCGCCGCGGGGCTGGACGTTCAGCGGCGGATGGTGCGCATCGAGGACGTGCTCGCCGCCGACGAGATCATGCTCACCAACTCGAGCTGGGGCGTGCTGCCGGTGGTGAAGGTGGAGGCCGAGGCCATCGGGGACTCGGTGGTGGGCCCCATCACGCGGAAGCTGTGCGCGGCGTGGGGGCAGTTGGCGGGCGCGCGGGCGCGGCAGGGTTAGCCGGTGGGCACGAGCGTGTTGCCGGGATTGGCCGGCGTCGGGCCCGAGGTCAGGGCGCGGGTTCGTGGTCGTAGGCCGGTTCGAGGGCGTAGTCGTCGCGGTGGAACGCGGCGTGTCCGTCGTCGGCGCCCTCGGACATCCGGATGAGCTGGGTAGCGATCACCGGGATGATGGCGACGAGCAGGATGTTGATCTCGATTCGAGCGACGACGAACCACTCGAACATGGCGCCCGCGGGGTACATCAGCGCGTAGCCGACGCACAGGTCGAGGAGGCTGCGTTGTGCGCCGACGAGCCGGCCGCGATGGGCGACGGCCCGAGCGGCGCCGATCATCAGGGCCGCCACGAGGAGCAGCACGAGCAGGGCCATGAGCGGGCCGTAGATCACCCAGGCCAGCAGGTAGGAGTTTTCCACGTAGTCCGAGGTTCCCTCGCCGAAGAACGGCGCTTCGAGGGCCGCTCGCCACAGGGCGAGCCACGCTTCGGTCCGGGTGTCCTGCGAGCTCGTGAGGCGATCGATGGGAACCTGGACCCCGAGGCTCACGGCCAGGGCCGCCACGCCGTAGAGCCCCAGGCCGACGATCGGGAGGAGGAAGACCCCACGTCCCAGGCGTGAGTACAGGACGGCGGAGATCCCGATGACGCTCAGCAGGCCGCCGGTCCGCGATCCGGTCCAGCCCACCATGAGCAAGAGCGAGGCCAGCGTGGTCATCCAGATCCACCGTCGGAGCTTGCCGGTGTCGTTGAGCACGAGCCAGAGGACGATGACGGTCTGGGCGGGAAGGTACAGGGCGGTGCCCTGGGGGTTGCCCAGCAGCCCGACGAAGCGGGACGGGTTGCCCACCACCATCTGCCGGTGGTCGAGGACCATCTGGACGAGGACGCAGCCGGCCCAGAGCACCCCGACGGCGCCCAGGGCGCGCATCAGGGCGAGGAAGTTCTCCCAGGTGATGAGCAGGGCCGGGAGGATCAGGAGGAGCGCGGTGGAGGTCGTGAGGTTCATGAGCACCCGGGCCCAGCCCTCGGTGGCGACGCGCCGGGCATCGAGGAGCCCGGCAAAGACCTGGATGACGAGGTTGATGAGCAGGACGGGCGCGAACCCGCGGACGTGCCGGCTCGAAGAGTTCATGAGCGCCGCGAGCAGGAGCAGGCAGGACGCGGCGATGTACATCTCCACGCGCACGGCCTGGATGGGCTGGAGCCAGGTCCGCCCGTAGTTCCCCGCCTTCTCGGACTGGAGGGTGATGGACGTGGCGAAGGCCATGATCGCGATGATCCAGACCGAATGGCGCAGGTCCCGGGCCGCGAGGAAGAGCAGGGACGCGCCGACGAGGCCCGCCGCGACGAGAGAGAGGATGAGGGGGAGGGACCAGTTCATGGGCTTGGGGCCTGGGGCGGCCGCCAGAGGATATCGGCACTTGGGGGCAAGGGCCGGAGGTGAAGCGGGCGCGGCCCAGAAGCGATCCAGGGGCGAGCGCGGGCGGCGTGGGCGGGACGCTTGCGCCAGGCCGCGCGGGGGGAACATCCGGCAGGCCAGGCGCGAGCGGCAAGGACCCGGGCAAAAGGACTGCCCGGGCGCGCCGGGGCGTGAAGGTGGGGCCCCTGGGGGACGAAGTCTGGCCAGGCGTGACCGCGGGGGCGGGGGAGGAGGCGGCGATGGCAAGCGCGAGGATTCTGGGACCGCGGATCGTGGGCTGGGCGCTGGCGCTGACGGTGGGGCTGGCGACGAGCGGGGCCAGGGCGCAGACAACGAACCCGTTCGAGGCCTTCTGGGTCGCGGCCAGCGTGCCCGGCGCGCCCGGCGTGACGTGGGAGGACTGGGCCGGGCAGACGCAGTTCGCGGGCCTGGCGGTGCGTCGCGACATGTACGTGATGTACCAGAGCGACTTCGGCGTGTATCCCTACGCGGGCGTGCACCAGGCGGAGGCGGACCCGGACTGGATGCGCCGCCACTTCCTGCGAGTGCAGCGCTGGATCGATCACATGATCCCGGACGCCAACGCGACGGGGTACGGGGCGATCGACTACGAGGAGTGGGGCCCGTGCTGGTCGCTCCTGCTGAACATCCCCAGCAACCAGGGACCCGACGCGCACGACAGGGACTTCAAGGACGACTGGCGTGACTTCATCCGCGCGAACCGGAGCGCCCTGCTGAACGGGAAGACGCCCGAGCAGCAGGAGGTGGTGTTCGCGACCACGTACGACGAGGCGGCGGTGCGGTTCCTGGTGGCGACGCTGAACGAGGCCAAGCGGCTGCGTCCCAACGTCAAGTGGGGGTACTACCTGTACCCCCCGCGGAGCTACTACGCCTACCAGTCCCCGCAGGCGCGCGCGGACTGGCAGGCCAAGACGCGCTCGGTCCTCCAGCCGCTGTACGACGCCCAGGACGTGTTCCTGCCCGACGTGTACGCCCTGTACTACACGGTGGACGGGCGGGCTCCGAACTACGCGGCCCAGGAGGACACGCTCGCGAACTTCGAGGCCTACCTGCGGGGGAACATCCAGGAGGCGATCGACATGGCGCGGGGCAAGCCCGTGATCCCCTGGATCTGGATCCGCTACCACGAGAACTGCCGGGCGTACTACCCCCAGTTCCTCAACGACCTGAACCTCGACCGGTTCTTCGCCATCATGCGGGAGATGAACGTGCAGGGCGTGGCGATCTGGGACGCGATGCGCTCGCGCGCCCAGCAGGCCGAGGTCCAGGGATACGTCACCAATCGCCTCGTCCCACGCCTCCGCCAGTACTGCACGGACTCCAGCGGCGTGCCGTTGTCGGGCACCCTCAGCTCCACGTCGGCTGGCGCCGGCGGGGGCTCGGGCGCCGGGGGCGGCAACCCGCCCCCGCCCGACACCGGGAGCGGGGGGTCGAACGCCGAGCTCCGCCAGCGTCCGTTCGTGCGCGTCAAGACGGGGGACTATTCCACCAAGGCCGACCGGGCCCGGCGCCTGGGTGTGGCCTTGGGGCCCGACGCCAGCGGGCGCGACCCGCACAACGCCGACACGAGCATGAAGTCGAGCAACAAGAACGACCGCGGGCGTTCGGGAGAGCCCGTCGTCGTCCCACGCAACGTCCCCTTCCCGGTGCGCACGCCGGGCCAGCGCCTCCGCCCCGTGCGCGTGTACTGAGACCACGCCGCGCGCCCCCTGGGGGCGCCGCGGATCCCGGACCATGGTGAGTCCCCGGCGGCCCGCGCGATCAGCGCGGGTCGTCGGCGTGTTCAGGCGGCCTTGCGTGCGGCGACGGCGAGCCCCAGGAGGAACGCGTCGTCGCGATGCTCGCAGCGGGCCACGGTCCCCACCACGCGGGGGAACGGGCCCGTGTCGGGTACGAGCGAGAACGACGCTCCGGGCTTGACCTCGATGGGCGAGAGCACTCCCAGCCCGCCCGCGCTGGCGTCGAGCAGCCAGACATATGTGAGGCCCGCCGCCGAGTGGCACTGCCCGGAGAAGACCGCCATCGCTTGACCGGCGACCCGCGCCCGCGGGGCACGCCGGCGCTCGAGAGGCAGAGAGCTGGGGGATTCCGATGCAGGGAATTGGGACATGGCGGCCTCCGGCGGCATGAGCCGCCGATTGGCTTATCGGGCTCGTCGGGGGGTGACTTCAGGGGGAGTTGTCAACCCAGGGCGATGCGCGACCCGCGCCAGGGCTTTTCCCCTCGGGCCGGGGCTCAGCCAGCGGTCGGCCGGAGGCGTCCAGCCAGGACGAAGGCGAGCTCGAGGGCCTGCTGATAGTTGAGGCGCGGGTCGCAGAGCGAGTCGTAGCGGGTGGCCAGGTCGGCCTCGGTG
This sequence comes from Phycisphaerales bacterium, assembly GCA_044221985.1. GTDB lineage: Bacteria > Planctomycetota > Phycisphaerae > Phycisphaerales > UBA1924. The sequence continues at coordinate 2,897 of JBGAOG010000067.1, read as the reverse complement.
ATGCCCGAGGCGCCGCCCAGGCACTCGGTGACGTCCTGGCCCGTGAGCTCGACGTGGACCCCCCCGAGATGGGTGCCCAGTCGCCGGTGGGCGTCGATGGAGGCTTCGAGTTCGGCGCGGACGTCGTCGAAGAGGCGGGTCTTGATGCCCCCGGGCGTGGTGGTGGTGTTGGCGTGCATCGGGTCGGACACCCAGAGCACGCGCCTTGCCGAGCGAACGACCGGCTCGACCAGCGCGGGCAGGGCGCGCTCGGCGTTCCGCGCGCCCAGGCGCGGGATGAGCACGATCTTGCCCGGCTCGTTGGCGGGGTTGAGGATCTCGCACAGGCGCAGGGCCTGCTCGCCGGTGGCGGAAGGACCGAGCTTGACGGCCACGGGGTTGCGGATGCCGCGGAAGAACTCGACGTGGGCGCCGCTCGGGTCGCGGGTTCGGTCGCCGATCCAGGGGAGGTGGGTGGTGAGTAGGTAGTAGCCCTCGCGCCGGGGCACGGTGCGAGCCTGGGCGGATTCGTAGTGGAGGCTGAGCCCCTCGTGGCTGCAGAAGAAGTCGGTGCGTTGCTGGCTGAGCTGGCGTTCCCCCAGGGCCTCCATGAAGCGGAGCCCATCGGCGACGCTGCGGGTCATCTCCTCGTACTGGCGTCGGCGCTCCGGGGACAGCGAGGCGTGCCGGAAGAACGAGAGGTCCCAGTACTCGGGGTGGTGGAGGTCGGCGAAGCCGCCGTCGATGAGGGCGCGGATGAAGTTGAGGGTGAGGGCGGCGTGCTGGTAGGCGCGGACCATGCGGGCGGGGTCGGGGCGGCGCGAGGCCTCGTCGAAGGGAGCGGCGTTGAAGAGGTCGCCGAAGTAGGAGGGGAGCGTCAGGCGCCGGCCGTTCACCTCGCGGGTCTCGGTGGGGCTGGAGCGGGGCTTGGCGTACTGCCCGGCGAATCGTCCCACGCGGGTGACGGGTCGCCCGGTGCCGTGGACGAGGACCAGGGACATCTGCAGGAGGATCTTGAGCTTGCTGGCGATGGAGTCGGAGGTGCAGTCGTCGAGGGCCTCGGCGCAGTCGCCGCCCTGGAGGAGGAAGCGTTGGCCGCCCTGGGCCTGGGCGATCTGTCCGCGGAGGGCCTCGATCTCCCAGCTGGTGACCAGGGGCGGCAGGGCGCCCAGCGTGTGGACGGCGCGGTCGAGCTCGCCCCGGTCGGGGTAGGCGACGGCGTCGGCGCCGGGGCGGGTCGTCCAGGAGGATGGGGACCAGTCGCAGGGGGCGGTCATCGCGGGCCAAGTGTAGAGGCCGGTCAGTGCCCGGCGCCCGAGGCGAGCACGGCGCCCACGGTGATGGCGCCGAAAACAAGGGCGGCGACCTGGATGGCCCAGTCGCGGGCGGCGATCTCCGTGGGGTCGTCGTACTGGCCGCGCTCGAGCAGCACGATGCAGCGCAGGAGCCCGTACGTGGCCGGGAGCATGGTGAACCAGAGGGGGTTGACCCAGAAGCGGGCGGCGTCGCGGAACTGGATGTAGCCCGCGTAGGTGATGAGCGTGGCCACGCCCGTGACGCTGACGGCGGTGCGCAGCAGGTCGTCGGTGTAGGTGAGCTGCACGCCGCGGACCGCGCCCGCGTCGGGGCCCATGGTCTTGCGTTCGCCCAGGCGCTTGCCGAACGAGAGGAACATGGCCAGGAAGAGGGTGCAGTTGAGGAGCCAGGTGCTGGGCTGGACGCCGGCCGCCGCGCACCCGGCCAGCACGCGGAGCACGAACCCCAGCGAGAGGCAGATGACGTCCGCGATCGCCTTGCGCTTGAGATAGAACGAGTACAAGTTGGTGTTGAGGGCGTACGTGAGCGTGAGCGCGGCGACCCAGGCGAGGGCCCGCTCGTCACGCAGCAGGAGGAGCCCGGCGGCGCCCAGGGCGATCAGGACCAGCGCGTAGATCCAGGCCACGCCGGGGCCCACCGCGCCGCTGGCGATGGGACGCCTGCTCTTGCGCGGGTGCAGGCGGTCGCGCGGGGCGTCGAGGAGGTCGTTCACCACGTAGCAGGCGCTGGAGACCAGGGCCAGGATCTCCGCCGTGACCAGCGCCGGCGGCAGCACCTCGCCGGGCGTGTGCTTGGGATCGGTCAGGGCGTAGAGCGGCCCGACGAGCACGAACGCGCTCTTGGCCCACTGCTTGGGTCGGGCGAGTTTGAGGAGGGGGAGGAACATGGGAGAAGAAGGAACGGCCCGATCGATGGTTCGCTACGCCCCGCTGCGAGTGGGAGAACCTCCGGATTCTGGCCCGACCCAAGATCGGAGAAACGAGAGCGGCTCGCCCAGATACGCACGCACGGGCTTGGGAGGTCGCGGCAAGAGCAGGTCCGAGACCTTCCTGAAGCGCACGGACTGCGCCCCGAGGGTTAGGCCGGCAGCGGCAATGACGCCACCGGCGTCCAGTTCGACGGGGCCCTGCTCCCAGGCGGTCGAGTCGCCGGGGCGTTCGTCGCAGGAGCGATCGGGTGTGACCCCAGAGGCCGGGCACACAGGCCGTGAGCGGTGCGTCAAGGCAAGAACCCGGTGGTGACGATCTCGGTGCGAGAGTTTCCCCGACTTGGCCGATTTGCCACGCTCGTGGAGTGCGCCCCACGGCGTGTTAGGATAGTCGACTCGTTCATGGGTACCCGTTCAGAACCAACCGACCCCAGGTCAGCACCGCTCCTCGAGAGCGGCGCCCCCATCAGCACGGGCGGAGGCGGGCCTGCCCCGCGGCCCCGTGGCGCCTGGTGGCCCTCGCTGGCCATCGTGGCGGCCCACCTGGCGGCGGCCTGGCCGCTGATCTCGTCGGGCAACATGCGCGGGCGGGCGGCGTTCGACCAGCTCAATTACCACGAGAAGGTCGTGCGGACCTTTGTGCAGCAGTGGCCCAACGTGGACCCGTCCGACT
>JBGAOG010000066.1:0-17464 GCA_044221985.1 Phycisphaerales bacterium | reverse complement strand
TTCCTTTCGGGCAAGTTCGACGAGGCAGCCCAGGCGTTCCGCCGCGCCGACCAAGGCGCGGCCAATCCCGAACTCTCCGCCCGCGCCCGATTCAATCTCGGGCAGGCGTTGCTCAAGCAGGCGACGGCGGACGCCACGGGCGAGGCGAGCCAGACGATCGCTCGGCTCGACGCCGCCGCTCGAGCCTTCAAGTCCGTCCTCGCCGTCCACCCCGACGATCCCGACGCCGCCCGCAACGTCGAGATCGCCCGGCGCCTCATGCAATCCGCGCAAGAACAACAGAAGCAGCAGCAAGCCCAGCAGAACACGGACGCCAAGGCCGCTCAGGACCGGCAGAAAGACACCGGCAAGGCCCAACGCTCGACGGATGACACATCGAAGGACCAGCAGTCCACGGAGCGTCAGCAGAACGCGGACAAGCTCAAGGACCTTGCCCAGCGCCAGTCGCAGGCGGCGGATGCCTCCCAGAAGGCCCAGCAGGAACAGGACGCGGCCCAGCGGCAGGCCCACCAGCAGCAATCGCAGGCCCAGCAAGAGCGGGTGAACCAGGACACGCGCCAGGAGCGAGCGCGTCAGGCGAGCTCCAAGGACCCTCCTTCCGCGGAGGCCAGGGACAAGCTCGACCGAGCTCTCAGGGAGCAGCAGGCGGCCTCGGACGCGCTCCAGCAAGGCGACGCCAAGTCCGCCGAGCAGCACCAGCGCGAGGCCGCCAGGCTGCTCGAGCAGGCGTCGCAAGACGAGCAGAAGGCCGCCGAGCAAGAGCCTCGCGATGCCGAGCCCAGGGAGGCCAAGCCCAAGGACGACTCGCCCCCCCGCGACCAGACGGCGGCCCAGCTGCTCGACAAGGAGCGCCGCCAGCGCGAGGCCCGCCAGCAGGTGCTCCGGGCGCTGCGAGGCCGCCCCCAACCCGTGGAGAAGGACTGGTGAGCACGAATCCCGCACGAGCCCGCGCCCTGCACCGCGCCGCGCTGGCGGCGCTCCTGGGCTTGATGGCCCTGGTACTCCCGGCACGCGCCGCCGCCGCACAGCAGCCCCAGTTGTCCGTCGCCCTCTCGCGCGACGCCGTGGACCTGGGCGACAGCTTCATCCTGCAGGTGACGATCGACGGGGCATCCTCGGCGGAGACCCCCGCCCTGCCCGGCTCGGACGCGTACCAGGCTGAGTTCCTCGGTGGACGAGACGAATCGAGCCACTCCATCATGACCATCAACGGGCGCACGACCGAATCCACGACGAAGCGATACGTGATGCAGTGGCGCATCACCCCGCTGAGGGCCGGGCCGGGCGCCATCGAGGCCTTCAGCGTGAATGCCGAGGGGAAATCGCTTCGTGCGCCGCGCACGCCGTTCTCGGCCGCGCCGGCGGGGAGCAATCCCAACTTCCGGCTGCGCCTGGAGCCGGAGAAGTTGCGGGCCTACGTCGGCGAGCCCGTGCGCGTGCGACTGGTCTGGGTGCTGGGAGGGGGCGCACGGGGCGCCGCCTTTACCGGGCCCGACGGGGGCCGGGATTTCGACGTCGCGCCGCTCGATCCCCGCCCGCCCCGCAGCCGATCCGCGCCGATCCAGAACAGCGACCCCTACCGCGTGGTCCCGTTCCTGAATGGTCAGGCCGTGCTCGCCCGCTCGCAGGAGTCGCTGAACGGGCGCGACGTGCCGACGTTCTCGATGGACCTGATCGTGACCCCGCGGCGCGAGGGCAAGCTCGACATCGGGCCGTACCGCGTCGCGTTCGACGAGATCACGGGCCAGAAGCAGCGCTCATTCTTCGACTCGCCCTTCGACGACCTGAGCGTGACCCGCCGCAGCGTCGTCTCCAGCGACGCGGTGACGCTGGAGGTCCGTCCCCTGCCCGCGGAGGGGCGCCCGCAGGACTTCGCGGGGTTGATCGGCGTCTACTCGCTCGAGGCCGTCGCGGGCAACACCGAGGCCAACGTGGGCGACCCGATCCCCCTCACCCTGACGATCCGCGGGCCCGAACCGCTGGGCTCTCTCAAGCCCCCGGCCCTCGATTCCCAGCCCGACCTCGCCGCCGGATTCAAGCCCTCGCCCGAGGGTTGGGACGCCTCCAAGGCCGACGACTCGACGCCCGGGCAGCGGACCTTCGCGACCACGGTCCGCCCCAGGAGCGACGCCGTATCGCAGATCCCGCCCATCCGCCTGCCCTACTTCGACACCAGCTCGGGACGCTACGCGGTCGCCCTGAGCAACGCCATCCCGCTGAAAGTCCACGCGTCCAGGGAGTTCACGCTGGCCGATGCCCTGCGTCCGGGTGAAGGGGCGCTCTCCCCGGCGCCCGCCTCGACGCCGGCGACGCTGACCAGCGCGCCCCCGGGCGTGGGGGCCAACAGCGAATCGCTCGACGCGCTGGTCGACCAGCGTGTGAGTCTCCTGGGCACAATCCAGACTCCGGGCGGGATCGCCTGGGTGATCCTGCCCCCGGCCGCGCTGGGGGTCGCCTCGATCATCGCCCACCGCCGGCGCGTGCGAGATCCGGTGGCCGCCGCGCGTCGGAGGGCGTTGCGCGACGCCCGGTCCCGCGCTCACGCCGCGCGGAGCGTGGTTGAGGTGGGCGCTGCCTTGCGCCTGGCCCTGGCGCCGATCCTGGCCAGCAGGCCGGAGGCGATTACCTCGAGCGACGCGGGGCACGTCGGCACGCCGGGCACCACCGCCGCGGCCTCGTTGCTCGCCGAGATCGAGGCGTCGGCGTACGCCTCGCAACCACTCGACCTGCCCCGCGCCCGAGCACGGGCGATGGAGGTCCTCTCGGAGCTCGACCGCCCATGACGCCCCCGTCGAACCATCCCGGGCCAGGTCTTCGCGCACTGCTGGCGGTGCTCCTGCTGGGAATGCTCGCCGGCGCTCGCACCGAGGCCCAGGAGCCCCCGGGACCAGGTCCCAGCGCCCCGCGTTCCCGCGCGGAATCGGAGCGCCTGTTCTCCCAGGGGTGTTCGCTCTTCCGCTCGGGGATCGAGAACGCGAAGTCCGACGCCGTGGGTTCGGCGGCCCTGTTCCGCGATGCCGCGGCCGCGTGGCGGAGCGTCGCGCTGGGCGCGAGTGTGCACAACGCGCGGCTGGAACTGAACATCGCCAACGCGAGCGTGCTGGGGGGCGATATTCCCCGGGCCATCGCGGCCTACCGACGCGCCCAGGCCCTCGACCCGTTCGACCAGGGGATTCGTGACGGGCTGGCCGCCGCGCGCCGCGCCGCCGGCACCGAGTCCCTGGCCCCAGGGACGGGCCCCCCCGGGCCCGAGCCGGGCGCCGACGCCGGGCTGCGCGGCACCCTGCGACGGATCGGGGGCACGCTCGCCTGGGGTGCCCGGCGCACCCTGCTATACCTGCCCGCGCGCGGCCTGTTGATCGGGGCCGGGGCGCTGTATGTTCTGGCGTTCCTGGCCTGGTCAACTCGGACGCTCTCCGGCACGCGCGTTCCGCGTTGGGCGGCACCGGCCGCTCTGGCCCTGGGCCTGCTGGCCGCGGGACCCTTGCTGGCGCGGGAACTGGCGGCCAAGCCGGAGGGTGTAGTCATCGCGCAAGGACTGATCGCGCGCGACGGCCCGGGCGAGATCTACGACCCGGCCTTCCAAGAACCGCTGCGCGCGGGAATCGAGGTCCAGGTCCTCGAATCCCGCGCGGGATGGCAGCGCGTCCGATTCGCAGATGGTCGATCCGCGTGGATTCCGGAGGGGTCCCTGGACCCGCTCTGATCGCGCGCGCTGGTGGGACGAGGCCCCCCGCAAGAGGAGGTCAGTCAATTCGGGCAGGACCGATACCTGAGGTCTCAGGGCTGGGTTTCCCGATCAGAGCGGATTCCGGCCTCGGGTATCTCCCCCGGCCGGGAGCAATCGGGTATTCTGCGGTGGGTGAACAATGTTCGAATCCGCGCTTCCGGCCCATCCCGGCGATGCTGCGCCCTCATGGGAGGCGAAGGTCGAGGCCGCCGGTCTGGCGTCGCTGCTGGTCGCCATTGACGCGCGCATGGGCTCGAGCCTGAAAGCCAGGCACACGCCCGAGGACGTGCTCCAGGAAGTGCTGATCCAGGCGTGGCGCGATCGGGACTCTTGCCTCGCCTCCACGCCGCGCGAGCTGCGGTCATGGCTCCTGAGCATCGTCGACCACCGCTTGAGCGATCTTGCCGACCATGATGGAGCGCTCAAGCGCGGCGGCGGACGATCTCCCGTCCCCCTGGGCGGGGGTGGCTCGCAGTCCGTCCCGGGATACATGCCCGCCGTATCCACAACGCCCAGTCAGGTGGCCAGCCGGCGCGAGCAGGCCCGCGCAATGCGCGAAGCCCTGGCCGCCCTCCCCGACGACGTCCGCGACATTGTGCGCCTTCGCGTGTTCGAGCAGATGGAGCTGGCCCAGATCGCCGAGCGCACCGGCCTGCACCTCTCGTCGGTCTTTCGTCGTTTCCGCAAGGGTCTGACGGCCTATCACGCCCACCTCCGCACGGCCCTGGCCTCCTCCCCGGGCGTGACCGTTCCTCCCCGGCCGAAAACCGCGGGCGCGGATTCCTCCCCAACCTCCGGAACCGACCCCAGGCCCGAAGGCTGAGCGCGCGCCCATGACCGACCACCCCGCCATCGCCGGCGACGACCAGAGCTTCCTGGACTCCGTCCTGGAGCAGGCGCTGCGCTCGATCGAGGACGGGTGCGAGGTCGATCCCACGGTCCTGGCAGCCCAACGACCCCACCTCCAGCGGGCCGTGCGCGAGCTCGTCGACATCGCGCGCCAGACGGCCGCCACGCAACCCTCGGCCCAGGATCTCCCCCGGGTCTCCGGGTTCGAGGTGATCCGGGAAATCGGGCGCGGGGCGATGGGGGCGGTGTACCTGGCGCGCCAAGTCAACCTGGGCGGGCGGGAGGTGGCGCTCAAGGTGTTGCCCGCCAGCGCCGCCGGATCGCGTCGCTCACGCGAGCGCTTCCGCCACGAGGCGCTTTCCATCGCGAGGCTGCGCCATCCCAACATCGTCGGGGTCTACGACGTTGTGGGCGACGGGGCCACGTTCGCGTACGCGATGGAGCATGTGGACGGGCTCACCCTCCAGGGCGTGATCGACTGGATCACCCGCTCGGGCGGGACCCGCGACGGGAGCCTGATCGGGGAGGCCCTGGGCCTCGGTGGCGAGAAGCCCTGGGGCTCGCGTTACTGGCGATTCGCGGCGTGGGTCGGCGCCAGCATCGCCCGCGCCCTTGACACCGTCCACCGCGCGGGCCTGCTGCACCGCGATGTCAAGCCCTCGAACGTGTTCCTGCGTCGCGACGGGACGCCGTTGCTGGGGGACTTCGGGCTCGTGCGCGACCCCGACGCGAACCTCGCGACGGAGACGCAGCAGTTCGTGGGCACCCCGGCGTACGCCTCGCCCGAGCAGCTCGCGGGCGATCACGACCACCTCGACGCCCGCTCGGACGTGTATTCGCTGGGGGCCACGCTGTACCATGTGCTGGCCCTGCGCACGCCCTTTCCCGGGCGCAGCGCCGTGGCCGTGCTCAAGGCCGTCGAGTCCGCCCCGGCGACCGCCTTGCGCCGCATCAGCGCGGATATTCCCGAGGACCTGGACACGATCGTGGGCAAGGCGATGGACCCCGACCCGGGCCGGCGGTACCGCAGCGCCGGGGAGCTGGCCGACGACCTCGAACGCCTGCTCAGGGGCGAACCCATCGCGGCGCGCCCGGCGACGCCCGGGTACATCATGCGCCGGTTCGCGTCGCGCCATCCCGGGCTCGTGGGTGGGGCCATCACGACGCTGCTGGTGCTGGCGCTGGGGTTGGCGGGCGTGGGCGTGGCGTGGCGGCGTGCCGAGGATGCGCGCGCGCTGGCGGACCTCAACGCCGCCCGAAGCCGCTTGAGCGCGTACACGGCGGACATCCAGGCCGCGGCGGCCTCGCTGCGCGCCGACGATGCCAGCCTGGCGCGCCGGCTCCTCCAAGGCACCCCGGAAGACCTTCGAGGGTGGGAATGGAACTACCTTTCCGCGCAGACCGACCAGTGCATCGGCACGCTGGCAAGGACGCGCCAGGCGATCCAGGGCCTGGCCTTCAGCCCCGACGGAGCGCGCTTGGCCGCGTGCGACACCGAGACGCTGCTGGTCGTCGACATGGCGCGACGGGCCGAGGTCGCGCGCGTCGATGCCAAGGCCCTCACGGGGGAGGGGATCCGCTGCGTCGCCTGGAGCACGGACTCGCGCCGGCTCTACGTGGGCAGCCACTCGCGTGGGGTTGCGGTTTTCGACGCGGAGTCGCTGGCCCCGCTGCCCGACCTGCCCCTGCGCAAGGGAGCCCCAGCCCCCGGGATCGCCGTCCGCCCCAACGGTTGGATCGCCGCGGGCGGCGAGTACCGGACGCCCGAGGGCGTGCGCCGCGTTCTCAGGGTGTTTGACCCTCACGACAATCGCACGATCCTGGATGTGGACGAGCCGGGCACGTGCTCGTTCTTCTCGTGGGTCGGAGACACGCCTCGCCTGATCGTCAAGGACAACACGCGCGCGTGGATGTACAACGTCGAAACGAGGGCCCAGACCGCGCTGCCCTTCCGCATGATCGGGGGGGGGCACGGGTGGGACGCCGTTGCCGCCTCGCCCGACGGGTCGTTGCTGGCGGTCTCCAACCAGGAGGCCACCCAGGTCTGGAGTGCGAGCGATCTCACGCTCAAGACCGTGCTCAACTCGGCCAGCCCGTTCAAGGCCCACCGTCTGGCGTTCAGCCCCGACGGGACGCGGCTGTATTGTCTCCAGGGCGCGAGAATCCTGGGTTGGGATATGGCCAGCGGGCGACAAGTCATGCGTGCCCGCGGGGAGCACAACGCCAGTTTCGCGCCCGTCGCGGTCAGCGCCGATGGACGCTCGATCATCGCCGGGCATGACGACGGCGGACTGCGAACTTGGAGCACCGACACGCTCAGCGAGAGCCTGGATTTCCAGGCCCGCGATACGGGCGGCGTTTCCGCCGACTTCACGCGCGTCGCCTACACCCAGGGCGGCTGGCCCGGCGACACCGACCCCTCCTTGGTGATGGTCAAGGACCTGGCCACCGGCGTGCCGAGGGAGGAGTTCGCCCTGGGCGCGCCCTCCGGCACGACGCGAGGGCGGCTGGCGTATTCCCCCGACGGACGATACCTGCTGCGCGCCCAGGAGCAGGCCCACGCGCCTTCCAGATTCGAGAGTCGGCTCTACCTGAAGGACCTGCGCACCGGGGCCATCGTGGAATCCGAGGTGATCGCAGAGGTCATCGACCAGGTCGTGTTCGACGCGGCCGGCAGTCGGGTGCTGGCCGGCGGTTCGCACGCCACCTATCTCTTCCGCCTCCCCGACCTCCACCGACTTGGCGAGCACCCCCTCGTCGAAGGAAGCGTGAGCCTGGGGTTCAGCCTCGCACCGGACGGAACCCTCTACGCCCGCGCCCGGGGGGTGCCATCGCCTGCCCGGGATGGAACCAAGCTGAGTACGGCCTTGGAACTGCGTCGAACGTCAGGGGGCGCGTTGGTTCGCGAGGTCGTCCCCTCCCCAGGGCGCGAGATCCTGGGTGCCGTCTTCCTGCCCGACCGAAGCCACCTCGTCTGCCGCGAGCTTGGGGAAGCCGATCCCCTTGATCCCTCGAAAGAGCGCGAGATGGTCGTCATACGCCGATTGGACGACGGCGCGCCGGTCGCCTCCATCGCCATGCCCGGATTGTCCAGTCCCGGGCTATGCGTGGACCCTACCGGAACCCGGATCTTCGCAGGGCTCAGGGACGGCACGATCCGCGTTGTTGCCTTTGTGCGCCCCGCACCCGGGCAACCGCCCGAGCTCCACGAGGTCCTGACGCTCGTCAGCGACTATTGGATGGACACGCCCACGATCAGCCCGGACGGGAAGCGTCTGGCCTGCCTGACGGTCTGGCCGGCGAATCGATGCGTGGTCTGGGACGCCAAGCCGGAGCGGGAGCGCTGGGAGGAACGCCGCGCGTGGGAAGGCGGGGTCTCGACCTCGCCCTTGCCCGGCTCTCCGGCGGGCGGGGGCCACGACGCCGCCCGGCCCGCGGTCGAAAAATCCGATCCCTGATCGAAAACGGGCCCGCGGGAATCCGCCCCGATACTCGACGGCGCCAATGCGGCGTCGCACGAATCGGGAACCAGGAGACCGCCCATGCGCTCGACCAAGTCCATCTCGCTGCTGGCCGCCGTTGCCGGAACTCTCGCCTCCGTCCTGCTCGCCCCCAGCGCCCTGGGCGAGCCGCTCGGCACCGCCTTCACGTACCAGGGCGAGCTGCGCGCGTTGCCCGCGAACACGGTCGTGACGGGCACGGCCACGGTGAAGTTCCGCCTGTACGACGCGGCCACGGGCGGGAATCGCCTCGGGCTCAACGGCGTGCCCAACGCCACCTTCGAGTTGGTGCGAGCCAACGTCGTGCTCACGGACGGGAAGTTCACGGTGAGCGACCTGGACTTCGGCGCGGCCTTCGATGCCAACGCCAAGTACCTTGAGATCCTCGTGACGGTCCCCGGGCAGGCCGAGGTCACTCTCGCCCCGCGCCAGCGCGTGGGCACGGGCCCGGCGGCGAGCTTCGCCACGACCTCCGCGAGCGCCGCCAGCGCGACGACGGCGACGAACGCGACCCAACTCGGGGGCGTGCCCGCCTCGAACTACCCGCGGCTCGACGCCGCCAACATGTTCACCATCGCCCCCACGTTCTCCCCGGCGAGCGGCGCCCCGTTCTCGGTGAATTCGAGCATAAAGGTCACCAACCTCAACGCCGACTATCTGGACGGGTACGACTCCACGGCCCTGGGTCGCCTCGCCAGCGTGCAGACGTGGGGCGCGGCCAACACGTTCGCCCAGAACATCCTCGCACAGGCCCGCGTGGGCATCGGCACGGGCACGCCCGGCTTTCCGCTGAGCATCTTCGCGGCCGATCAGCAGGTGGCGGAGTTCAACAGCAGCCACACCGGGGGCACGTGGGTGAACATCGTGAACCGGGCCGCCGGGGGCAAGAGCTGGTCGTGGATCGTGGCGGGCCCGGGCAACGGCGAGGGCGCGGGGAACCTGGTCCTGCGCAACAACACGGACAACTACACCCCGTACACGTTCCTGGCCTCGGGGGCCATGGGCATCGGCACCGTCACGCCCGGTGCGGGCGCCCTGCCCGGGCAGCAATTCGAGAAGCTCGAGGTCGCCGGGCCCGACGTGGGCATCCGCCTGCACAACATCAACGACGCCATCGGCGGGGTGCTGTGGAACTCCTTTGGCACCCTCCACATGGGCATGTACAACCCCACGGCCGCCGCCATCAACCAGATCCCGGCGAACCTGCGCCGCGCGTTCTTCTCCGTCAGCGCCGACGGGCGCGTCGGCTCCACCACGAACACCGGCGGCAGCCCCACGTACCGCAACTACCTCGACGACGGGGCCGGCAACTTCATCGTTCGCGCCCCGGGGTCCCTCTCGGGAAACCACGTCGCCCTTTTCGAGAACACCAGCGCCACCGGCGGCGACGGCATCGCCATCAAGATCAACCAGCTCCACACCAACCGCGACAACAACTTCGCCACCTTCTACAACGGCTCGGGCGCCGTCACCGGACGGATCGAGGGCTTCGACCTCGAGAACGGCGACTGGGTCGTCCCCCCGCCCGGGCTCAATACCCCGACCTTCAACGTGAGCACGGGCATCACCGAAAGGCCCTCCAACCTCTGGTTCTCGCCCGGCACTCTCCCCTCCTACACCTTCAGCCCGGGCACGCTGCCTTCGCACTCCAACCAGACCGTCCACCTGGGAACCCCGTTCAACGTCGACGTCGTGACGGGCACCACCTTCAACTCGGGCACCAGCCCCTCCTTCTCATTCAACACGGGAACACTCCCGCTGATCACCGGCTCGCCCCTCAACTTCGGCACGCCCTCCTTCTCCGTCACCAACCTCCCCACCGCCGCCCAGCTCCAGGACCTGTATTGCTGGTACAACACCCACGGGATGGCGAACATCATCACGTTCGATCCCGTGGGATTGGCCACCCGCAACATGTGGATCACCGCGGCCCAGCTCTGCCGCGACGAGGGCGTGACCTACGGGAGCAAGGGCGCCGACTACGCCGAGTGGCTGCCCCGCGCCGACGAGCACGAGGAGATCCGCTGGGGCATGGTGGTGGGCGTCAAGGGCGGGAGGATCAGCAAGACCACCGACGGCGCGGACCAGATCATGGTCGTCAGCCGTGCGCCGATCGTCCTGGGCAACACTCCGCCCCAGGGCCAGGAAGGGCGCTACGAGAAGGTCGGCTTCATGGGCCAGGTCCACACGCTGGTGCACGGGATCGTCTGCGTGGGCGACTACATCCTGCCCTCGGGGCGTCAGGACGGCACGGCCATCGCCGTCGCGCCCGACAAGCTCACGCCCGACCAGCTGGGCAAGGTCATCGGGCGGGCCTGGTCCGCGTCGACGGGCCCCATCGACTTCGTCAACGTGGGCGTGGGGATGAACGGCGGGGAGGTCGCCACGCTCGTTGGCAGGCAGCAGGCCCGCCTCGATTCGCTGGCCACCGAGAACGCGACGCTGCGGACCGACGTGGCGGCCCTCCAGGCCCAGTGCGCCGCGATGCAGGACGCCATCCGTGCGCTCCAGGTTCCCGCCGAGGCCGTCCCCGCCCGGCGCGTCACGCCCTTCCAGGTTCGCTGACATCTCAACTCCGGGGTGGAGGGCGCCGTGGGGGCGCCCTCCCCCCTTGCCGCGCTCGCCGCCCGTCGCACAGGAGACTCGCCATGAATGCCAAGACCTTGCTGCTGACCGCCGCCTCGGCCTGTTGCTTCGCCAAGGTGGCCGCCGCCCAATCGCTCGCCATGACCTGGTCGACGATCGACTTCGGCGGGGCCACGTCCTCGGGCCCAACGCTCAAGCTCACCGGGACCATCGGGCAATGGGACGCGGGTTCCACGCCCAAGGGCCCGGGCCTGGCCTGCGCCGGGGGCTTCTGGGGCGTGGGCTCCCGCCCCGTGGGCGGCTGTGCCGTGGATCTCGACGATGGTTCGGGAATGGGCGTGCCCGACGGGGCCGTCACGATCGACGACCTGCTCTACATGCTCGCGATGTACGAGGCGGGCGATGCCAGGGGCGATCTGGACGACGGGACGGGCACGGGCGTTACCGACGGCGCCGTGACCATCGACGATCTGCTGTTCTTCCTCGATCACTACGAGAACGGCTGCTGACGCGGCCGACGTTCACCCCCGGGCGGCGCGGCCCCACGCGGGCCCCCGCCCGATTTGCCTCCCGCGACGCCGCGCGCCTACGGCAGGTAGTACTCCACCAGGCTCTCACCCTGCCAGGAGAAGGGGCGTTGGCGATAGGGGGAGACCCGCGTGTAGTTCGTGGGCGGGGTGTCGTAGGCGTCGAGGTACATCGTGATGAGCTTGGGCCCCGAGCCCATCCACGAGGCGTGCCCGTCGGCGTAGGAGATGTTGTACCCGTCCTGGGCGTGGTTGTTCCAGGGGTCGGGATAGTTGTTGATCCCGTCGGGGCGTCCGATGCCGGGGAAGCGGGATTCGTCGTTGTCGTTGTCGATGAACAGGTAGCACCGGTCCGGGCGCTGGACGTTCGAGTGCCGCTTGAGCACGTTCTGGGAGCGGAGCGTGAAGGGCGTGGGCAGGTCGCTCTCGCGCCACCCCAGTTGCTGCCCGATGGTCACGTTCTGGGGATTGAAGATGACCGTCCCATCAAGGTACCTGCCCGCGGTAAACCACGCCCGGATCTCGTAGCTGTGCCCCCCGGAGGAATCCGCCCCATCGCGGGCGGCCCAGTACGTATCGCGGATGAAATCCCGCCCATAGATGTCGAGCACCTCCGAGCCCGGCTCCTGGCTGAGCATCACGTCCGGGCGAACCCGGTTTCGCGTCGAGGGGCAGACGGCCACGTTGTAGTCGGAGATGTACTCGGGGAAGAGCCACCCGATGTTGTCCTCCCAGTCGAAGTAGGCGGGGATGAAATACCCCGCCTTGGTGTCGTTGGAGTACGAGGCGCCGGCCAGGGCGAGCTGGCGGGTGTTGGAGAGGCAGCGGGCGCGCCGGGCCGCCTCGCGAGCCCTGCCCAACGCGGGCAGCAGGATCCCGATCAGCATCGCGATGATCGCGATCACCACGAGCAACTCGATCAACGTGAAGGCCTTGCGTCCGGGCATGGGCGGCTCCGCGGGGCATTCTACAGCCTCTCGGCGGCCCATGCCCCGGGGTTCGGCCGGGGCACCCGGCGGATTTTTCTTCACGACGACCTCCACGCCCGCCCGCAAGCCGGTAGGCTGTACACGCCGGGGCCCATTGCCCGAGGCGGAGGAACTCCCGATGAAGACCTTGGTCGTCGTGCTGGGCGGGTGCGTGTTGAGCGCGGCCGCGCAGGCCCAGCCGTCCGTCACCGTCGATTTCACGGGCGCGAGCATCTCGTCGCTGTCCACGAACCCTTCGGACCTGGTGCGGACAAGCGCCGGCACTATCGACGCGGCGGGAGGATACCAGTTCGTGTTCAACCCGACCGTGCACACGACGGGCCTGCTGGGCGGGCTGCTCTTCCCGAACCCAACGCCCCTGGGTGACGTGCTCAACTCCTTCGTGCCCGGGCAACAGCGGATCCTGCGCGGGGCGGTGCGAAACCCGGGCGCGGGCGTTCCCGTCACGCTGGACACGGAGATCGTGGCCGGGACCTTCTCCGGGCTGAGCATCAGCCTGACTTTCGATCAGAAGGTGCTGGCGACGCGCCAGGGCCAGGCGGCCATCCGCAACATCGCCAAGCCCTTCGGGCTGGGGATCGCGGTGGACAGCGGGGGCGCGGTGTTCACGACCTACGTGCCCCCGCCCGCGCAAAAGACCGAGTTCCACTTCGACGGCGACCTGCAATCCGTGAAAGAGTCCGGGCTCGCCTCCGGCTCGGGCCCGGGGAAGATCCGCTACCTCGATGACCCCGCCTTCGGGCCGATCCTCGGCGGACCCGGCGCCGAGACCACCTACCCCAACCCGCCCACGCCGCAGGACATCACTCGCCAACAGTCGGGCTTCGGAACGACGGCGTCCTTCGGGATCCCGAGCATCGCGGGCGAGGAGGACACGGTTTACAAAACCAGCCCCCCGCGCAACCTCAACGACCCCGCCACCGTCGCCAAGAACCGCGGGATCGGGCTGGCGTTCTGGCCCAACACGCGGGACTACTGGCCCGAGGACCGCAACGGGCAGTGGACGATGGTCTGGGACCTGCTGATCCCCACGACGGCCTGGAACAGCTAATACGTCGCACCGCTCATCGACTATAACTACAACAACGACTCGACGGCCGACTCGTTCCTGCACAAGAGCGGGGCCGATGTCCAGTTCGGGTACCAGGTCGCGCTGACGAGCTACCTCACCGTGCCCGCCGCCCAGCCCAATCAGTGGTTCCGCCTTGCGATCTCCAGCGACGGGTACCGCTCCAAGGCCGGGCGCGTGTTCGTGAACGGCGCGTTCGTCGGCGTCACGGGGGGCGACTGGGTCTACTCGTCGACCAGCTCCACCGATCCGCGATGGGGCGATGTGTCGTCCACGAATCCCACCGGCACGGCGGTGGCGCCGGCCACCTGGAGCGGCTGGGGCCAGTTCCCCAGCCCCTGGGCCCAGGCGCCCAACGCCACGCTCGCACCCATGGCCTCGACCATCTGCCTCTTCTCCGACCTGCAGGGACGGGGCGAGAGCGTCTACATCGCCAACTTCCTGTACACCGACGAGGCCCTGACCGACGCCCAGGTCGCCGCGTTGGGCGGGCCCAACGCCCGCGGGATTGCCTACCTGCGCCCCGCCGCCACCTGCCCGGCCGACCTGGACGACGGGAGCGGCACGGGGACGCCCGACGGCGGGGTCGACATCAACGACCTCCTCTACTTCCTCGCCCAGTACGAGGCCGGAGCCCTGCCCGCGGACCTCGACGACGGCAGCGGCGCCGGGACGCCCGACGGCGGGGTGGACATCAACGATCTCCTGTTCTTCCTCGCCCACTACGAAGCGGGATGCTGAGCGTCACGCGCCGAGGGTCGTGCCCAGGATCGTCGCGAATCGCCAGGCGTCGTGGAACGAGTTGTACAGCGGCACGGGCGCGACGCGGATCACGTCGGGCTCGCGGAAGTCCGTCACCGCGCCCTGCGCGAGCAGTTCGGCATGGACCGCGCGCCCGCTCCGCCCGTCCGCCGCGCGGACCTTGAGCGAGAGCTGGCAGCCCCGCTGGGACGGGTCGGCGGGCGTGGTAATCCGCACGCCCGCGCCCCGCGTCGCGAGCCGCGCATCCAGGTCTCCCAGGAGCGCCGCGAGATACCCCGTCAGCCGCAGGGCCTTGGCGCGCAGGGCCGGCATCGTGGCCCGGTCGAACAGCCCGAGCGACACCCGCAGCGGCGACATCGCGAAGACCGGCGGGTTTGACAGCGCCCACGCGTCGGCCGTGCTCGAGGGCACGAAGTCCGGGCCCATCCTGAAGCGGGTCTTGGGGTCGTTGCCCCACCAGCCGGCAAAGCGCGGCAGGCTCGCGTTGCCCAGGTGGCGCTCGTGCACGAACGCGCCCGCGATGGCCCCCGCGCCGCTGTTGAGATACTTGTAGCTGCACCACGTCGCGAAGTCCGGCCCCCAGTCGTGGAGCCTCAGGTCGGCGTTGCCCGCGGCGTGGGCCAGGTCCCAACCCACGACGATCCCGCGCTCGCGCGCAAAATTCGTGATGCCCGGGATGTCGAACAGCTGCCCCGTCAGGTAGTTCACGCCCCCGAGCATGACCATCGCGATCTGATCCCCCTCGCGGTCGATGGCGCCGAGGATGTCCTCGGTGCGGAGCGTCTCTTCCCCGGCGCGGGGCCTGAGGCGGATGAGCCCGGCACGCGGATCGAACCCCGCGTGGCGTGAGTGGAAGTCCAGTTGGCTCTGCACGGCGTACGAGTCGCTGGGAAAGGCCGTGTCCTCGATCACGATCTTGTGCCGCTCGCGCGTGGGGCGATAGAAGCTGACCATGAGCAGGTGCAGGTTGGTCGTCAGCGAGTTCATCGCCACAACTTCCGTGGGCAGCGCTCCCACCACCCGCGCCAGCCCCTCGCGCACGAGCTCGTGGTACGGGAACCACGGGTGCCGCGCGTGGAAGTGCCCCTCCACGCCCAGACGCCCCCAGTCCTCCAACTCCCCGCGCATCGCCTCGGGCGTGGCGCGGGGCATGAGCCCCAGCGAGTTGCCGACGAGGTAGACGCACTCTTCACGGTCCTCGCGAACCGCGACCGACGGGGAGGGGCCTCCCGCGACGCGCACGATGTCCCCCACCGTGGGCACGCGGAACTCGCCGCGATACGCACGCAACGGATCGGCGCGGTCCTGTTCGATGGCCTGGGCTTCGGTCGTAGGGTTGGTCATGAGGAGCCACTCTTGGCCGCCCTCGGCCCGCGGAAGCAACGCACGACCCGGGCCACACCCAGCCACGCGGCCCCCGCCAACAGCCCCCAGCACACGCTGTCGATCGCCAACCCCGGCCAGTGCACGATCGTGGCGATGGGCAGCGGGCCCAGGCGCAAGACGCCTTCGACCTTCACGCTCGATGGCGAGCCGCCCGAGAGCGTCCGCCAGTGCCCGTACCGCACGGGAAACCCGAAGGCGCGATTCGTCGCGTAGACCAGGCCCTTGGCGTCCGCACGGTCATTAGCCGCCATCGGCTGCGCCGTCGCGTCCTGCCATTGGGGGAGCGTGAACTCCTCCGCCATCGCGTGGACGCGCGAGGCAACGTCGCTCTTCAACACCACGGTCATGGTCTTGCGGGCGCGGTCCAGGTGCGCCCGGGCCGTCACCTCGTCGGCGAACGGATGTGCGATCACCTCGTCCACGTACGCATTGCCCATGATCTCGATGGACCACCACTTTCCCTGCGATTGCAGCGCGCCAAAGCGATGCACGAGCCGCGAGCCCGGCAACCACTCCGCGTTCTCTCCCAGCCCCGCGAGCAGCGCCGAGGCGATCGGCGTCAACACCGCCCCCACCAGCAGGCACGCCGCGACCCGGCCCACGACCTTCATCGCTCACCCCCCAGAAAACTCCTGGCGTTCGTGGCGAGCAGGTCGCGCACGCAGTCCTCGTCCAGCTCGCCCCTCCCCCGCAGCGACTCGACCAGCGCCCCCGGGCGGTCCTCGCCCAGCGGGAACGGGTAGTCGCTGCCCAGGCAGACGCGCAACGGGCCGAACAACCCGAGCACCAGGCGCAGGGCGTCGGCGTCGTGCACCAGCGAGTCCACCCAGAACCTGGCGGGCTGCTCGAAGTTCCCCGCGCTCGCGCCGCAACAGGCGTCCCCGCCGCAGGACCCCTCCGGGGGCGGGGCGAGGCGCCGGGCGAGGTAGTCGCGCGGGTCGCGTGCATCCGCGGGAAAGAGGTCGCGTCGGCACGCAAAGCCATGGGCAATGCGCCCGATCGTGCCGGGGAAGCTCCCGCCACCGTGGGCGAAGCACAGGCGCAGGTCGGGCAGGCGATCCAGCACGCCGCCCATGAGCACGGACATGATCGCGATGCACGTCTCGGCGGGCATGCCCACCAGCCAGGGCATCCAGTACCGGGCCATTCGATCGACGAGCTGGGGGGAACACGCCCCTCCCCTGGGGTCGGGGCTCGCCATGCTCGCGTGTTGCCCGAACTGCACCATCTCCCACGGGTGGACGAACACCGCCGCGCCCAGCCGCCGCGCCTCGGCGAACACCCTGAATACTCCCGGGTCGTCGAGGTTCAGGCCGTTGACGTTGGTCCCGATCTGCACCCCCGGCATTCCCAGTTCGCGCACGCAGCGCTCGAGCTCGCGGCACGCGAGGTCCGCGTCCTGCATGGGGATCGTGCCCAGACCGACGAATCGCCTCAGCCCCGCCCCCTCCACCACCGGCGCGCCACGGCACACCCCCGCGATGTGGTCATTGAGCAGGCGCGACAGGTCGTACGCGTCCTTCGCCTTCGCCCAGTACGAGAACATCACGGGCACCGTCGACAGCACCTGCACGCCCACGCTCGCCGCGTCCATCTCCGCCAGGCGCACCGCCGGGTCCCAGCAGTTGGCGGCCACATCGCGGAAGAATTTCTTCCCGCCGTTGGCCTCGCTGCGACACATCTTCGCGCAGCCCGTTCCGTGGTGCTCAAGGGCAATCCACCCCGCGTAGCCGCTGCGCGTGGTCCAGTCGGGCCAGGCCTGCGGGAGGATGTGCGTGTGCAGGTCGATCTTGAGCATGAAGCACAGAGGATAGGGGCAAGGGGCAAGGCGTGAGGGGCAGGACGAGGAGGAAGGCGTCAGGGGTCGGTGGAAGGACACCTCGAAACCCCGAGAACCCCCCGATGAACGCGGGGACTTCCGACGGTGCCAGGACGAGGGGCGTCGGTGCCGCCCTGGGCTCATTCCGCCTTTGGCATCGGCCTTTTCGCACGCCAGACCCAGGCCCCACCACTCACGCGGCCATGCCGCCGGGGGCCTCGAAGCGCATCATCGTCGCCTGCATCAC
>JBGAOG010000065.1:0-18056 GCA_044221985.1 Phycisphaerales bacterium | reverse complement strand
CATCCCGCGCGAGGCGTTCCAGCAGTGCTCGGGGCAGACCCACTTCCCGCAGCGCGAGCACTGCTTGAACTTCTGCTTCCCCTCCTCCACCGCGGTTCGGAAGGCGGCGTCCCAGGCCGGGCCGCGCAGCGCGTCCTTCAGGTGCCCGCTCGCCGAGGCCAGGCGACCCAGCCCGCCCCCGAACAGCCCGCCGGCCGCACGAAGGAACCCGCCCGCGATGCCGATCTTGCTGGGTTGGAACGTGCTCAGGAACCCGTTCCCGCACTTGTCGCAATGGAACTCGAACTGGTAGCCGGTGTCGTTGGACCGATCGGCATAGTTCGCGGTGAACGTGATCAGAGCCATGGGGGGTCCTCCAAGGTGGGAACGCCTCGCGCGGTTCGCCCCGAAGCCGACAGCGTAGCCCATCGCCCCCGGCGTGCGCCAAGCTCGAAATCGGAGGCGCACGGGAAGTGGAGGCTCGCCGCCGGGCGGGCCAAGGGGCTACGCGGCCCGGCGCCGGCCGGGCTCCGCCAACCACCTGGCGCAGAGGCCAAGGAGGATCGCGCGGTCGATCGGCTTGGCGCAGTAGTCGTCGAATCCGGCGTCGAGGCACCGCTGACGATCGTGGGACATCGCGTGGGCGGTCAGCGCCACGATGGGCAGGGACTCTCCCCGCGCGCGCAGCGCGAGCGCCAGCGCGTGGCCGTCCATCTCCGGCATCTGGATGTCCGTGAGCAGGAGCTGGTAGGGGCGTCCCTGGCGCTCGGCGCGTTCGATCATCTCCAGGGCGACGCGCCCGTTATCGGCCACGTCCACGTCCGCGCCGGCCCTTCTCAGGTAGTGGGCGATCAGGCGCTGGTTGTCCGGGCCGTCCTCGGCGAGGAGCAGGCGTCCCGAGAGATGGATCGCGGCGCTGGGGGGCGCGGGGACCAGCCCGCCTTGCAGGCTCGAGATAAGCACGGAGCCCGGCGCCGGGGTCAGGGGCAGTTCCACGTGGAAGCACGAGCCGCGCCCGGGCTGGGTCCATGCCAGCGTCAACGATCCGCCCATCAGCAGCGCGAAGCGGCGTGAGAGCGACAGGCCCAGGCCGGTGCCCCCGTGACGCCGCGTCAGCGAGGAATCGCACTGGGTGAACGGGATGAACAGGCCCGCGGCCTGCTCGGGCGTCATGCCCGGGCCCGTGTCCTCCACGTCGATCGTGAGGCGCCCATCGGCGCCCGAGCCGACCACGCCGACGACGACCCGGATGTCGCCATTCTCGGTGAACTTGGCGGCGTTGTTCGTGAGGTTCACCAGGATCTGGCGCAGCCGGTTGGGATCGCTGATGATCCGGTCGGGCACCGGCGTGCTCAGCCGCGTGCTGAACCCGACGCCCTTTCCCGCGGCCCTGGGACGCACCATCGCCTCCACCTCCAGGAGCGTCTGGGGAAGCGCCGCCTCGATCGCCTCGACGCCCATCATGCCGGCCTCGATCTTCGAGAGGTCGAGGATGTCGTTGATGATCCCCAGCAGGTGCTGCCCGGCGTGCTGGATCGCGCTGATGCGGCGGGCGCCCTCGTCCGAGAGCGGCGCGTCGCCATCGTCCCCGAGCAGGTCGGCGTAGCCGAGGATCGCGGTCATCGGCGTGCGGATCTCGTGGCTCATGTTGGCCAGGAACTCGCTCTTGGCCTGGCTGGCGGCCTCGGCGCGGGTCGTGGCCTGCGCCAGCGAGATCTCGGTGAGCTTGTGCTCGGTGATGTCCTGGTGGGCCACCACCACGCGGACGGGGCCCTGCCCCGAGAACGGCGTGACGCGCACGTGGAACCACCGCTGCTGCGCCTGGGCCTGGCACGTGTACTCGAGGGTGAATTCCCGGCTCTCCCCCCCGATCACGGCGCGGATGCCGCGAGCGATGGTCAGCCCGTCCGCCTCGAGCGGCCCCGCCTCCGCGGCGCACGCCTCGACGTAGTTCTGCCCCTCCACCGCCCGTATCAACCCCGCGCCTTCGTGCAGCGCCCACTCGCGCCACGCGCGGTTCACCGCCACGATCGTCCCGGCCTTGTCCAGGATCGCCAGGTGCGACGCCAGCGAATCGACCGTCTCACGCGCGAACCGCGCCGAGGCGATGACGGCCTGCTCGGCCTCGTGGCGGGGAGTGACGTCCATGTGCGTGCCGACCATGCGCACGGGCCGACCCTCGGCGTCGCGGGCGATCACCCGACCTCGATTGAGGATCCAGCGCCACGAGCCGTCCGCGTGGCGCATGCGGTGCTCGCACTCATAGCACTCGGTCCGGCCCGCGAAGTGGGCGTCCAGGCCCGCGCGCGCGTCGGGCAGGTCCGCGGGATGAACGCGGATCATCCACGATTCGATCGTCGGCGCGAGCGACGCCAGCGACTCTCCCACCATCTCCGCCCAGCGCTGGTCGAAGATCACCGCGCCCGTCTGCGGATTCCAGTCCCACAACCCCAGCTGCCCGCCGGCCAGGGCCAGCCGCAGCCGCTCGCGCTCCTCGCGGAGCTGGGCCATCGCGGCCTGAAGATCGCGCTCGCCCTGCTTGCGCTCCGTGACGTCCGAGTGGGTGCCGACCATGCGCAGCGGAGCCCCCTCGGCGTCCCGCTCCACGACCTTGCCCCGATCGAGGATCCACCGCCAGGTCCCGTCCGCGTGGCGGGCGCGGCGCTCGCCGACGTAGACGCTCGTCCGCCCGGCCAGGTGCTCCCCGACGAGGCGCCTGGCCTCCGCGACGTCTTCGGGATGGATGCGCTCGGCCCACCGCGCCCCCGTCGTCACCATCTCCTCCCTCGTCAGCCCCAGCTGGGCCCCGAACCGGGCGTCGAACGCCAGGCGATCGGTGGCGACGTTCCAGTCCCACCAGCCCAGGCCGCCGGCGTCCAGGGCCATGTCCAGGCGCTCACGCTCCTCGCGGATCGCCAGATCGGCCTGACCCAGGGCCTCGTGCATCTGGACCCGCTCGGTGGCGTCGACGGCGCTCCCGGCATAGCCGAGGAACTCGCCCTCGGGTCCGTAGCGCGGGACCGCGTGGTCCTCGATCCACCGGTACTCGCCGTCGTGGCGGCGCACGCGGAAGACGAGCTGGAATGGACGCCGCTCTTCGAACGCCTCCCGGTTCACCCGCGCGCACAGCTCGGCGTCGTCGGGATGCACGATGTCCATCCAGCCACGCCCCAGCAGCCGATCGAGCGGGATGCCCGTGAAATCGAGGCACGCCTTGTTGCAGTCAATGGTGCTTCCCGTGGTGTCGCTCAGCCAGAGCATGGTCGGCGAGGCGTCGGCGAGGGTTCGATAGCGCGCCTCACTCTCGGCGATCCGTTCGTCCGCGAGCTTGCGCGCCGAGATGTCGAACCGGATCGACACGAACTTGTCCACCCTGCCCCCGGCGTCGAGGAACGGGGTGACCAGGCTGTCCAGCCAGTAGACCGTGCCGTCCTTGCGCCGGTTGCAGACCTCCCCCCGCCACGGACGGCCGCTGGCGAGCGACTTCCAGAGGTCCGCCCAGAACTCGCGCGGATGTCGCCCCGAGTTGAGGAGGCGATGGGTCTGCCCCAGCAGTTCCTCGCGAGAGTACCCGCTGACCTCGCAGAACGCGTCGTTCACCTCGACGATGCGCCCCCCGCGATCGGTGATGGAGTAGATCGCTTGGCGCGCGATGCCCGCCCACAGGGACTCGGCCTCCCGGCGGGCGGCCTGCGCGGCTTCCTGCTCGCTGGTCAGGTCCGCGGCCAAGACCTCAGCCCGACGCGCCGCGCGGCGCCTGCCGGCGCCCAGCCACCAGGCCCCGCCCTCCACGGTGGCCGCCAGTGCCTCCGCGATCCGGAGCACGAATCTGGGGATGTGCCACCTCACGCGATCGAGCCCTCCGCGATGGGGTTCCCCCCCTGGTCCCTATCGACACGCTCGATAACCGCGCTCACCCGCGGCGTTCGGATTTCGGGCGCCCGCCCGCGCCCCGGCCGTGCGCTCGGGGCAAGCCCCGGGCGGCCCGGGCGACTCACAACTACCAAGACCGGTGCTCTTGCGAACCGGTCTGATCGCGTCGCCAGGCGGGGCGCCGGGAGGGGCGATGGTCAAGCGGCGCGGCGCAGCACCCGGCGTGAGACTTCGCTGTGCAACTGGCGCAGGATGGCGAGGTTGGCACGGGCCGTTTCCAGATCTCCGCCGCGCCCCGCCCGGTCCAGGGCCGTCGCCGGTCCGGTGAACTCGGGCATGCCCAGTGTACCGGCCGACCCCTTGATGGCGTGCCCGATGCGGGCCGCGGCCTCGGGTTCGCCCCGATCCAGGGCGTCCTGGGCGTCGTCGAGTGTTCGTGGCAAATCGGCCAGCCAATCGAGGGCGATCTCCAGGACATCGGGGTCGACCTGCGGGCCGGCGGCGTCGGACGTGGCCAAGCCCTCCTCGCGCCGCTGGATCCAGCGCACGACCGCCTGGATCATCAGCGCCGGCTCGATGGGCTTGGCCAGGAAATCGTCCATGCCCGCGCCCAGGCAATCCTCCCGATCCCCGCCGGAGGAGAACGCCGTCAGCGCCAGGATGGGCGCCCGACACCCCGCCGCCCGCAGGGTCCGCGTGGCGTCGATCCCGTTAAGCTCGGGCATCTGCACGTCCATCAGCACCAGGTCGTAGGCCCGCGTGCTCCACGCGTCCACCGCCTCGCGCCCATCCCGCACCGACACCACGCTCGCCCCGGCCCGCTCCAGGAAGATCGTGCACACTTTTCGATTCGTCTCCACGTCGTCGGCCACCAGGATCGTGCGCCCGCGCAGCGGCGGCGTCCCGGGCCCGCCCGCGGATCCCATCCATTCGTCGTGCGTGGGCAAGGCCCGGGGCACCTGCTCGCCGGGCAGGAGCGGCGCCGCCGCGATCGTCAGCGTGAACTCGCTGCCCTTCCCCGGCGTGCTCGCCACCTGGATGTCCCCGCCCAGGTGCAGGGCCAGCCCGCGGCTGATGGCCAGCCCCAGGCCCGTCCCGCCGAACTTGGCGGCGATCGTGTGGTCGGCCTGCTGGAAGGGCTTGAACAGGGCGGTCAGCTGCCCGGGCGAGATCCCGATTCCCGTGTCGGACACGACCATGCGCAGCAGGTCCGGCGCGCCCGCGACGCCGGCCCGAACCAGCCCGACCTTCACCGCAACCCGGCCCCGTTCGGTGAACTTGACGGCGTTGGAGACGAGGTTCATCACCACCTGGCGCAGGCGCGTGGCGTCGGTCCGGATCGCCTCGGGAACGTCGGCGTCGAACGCCACCTCGATCCCGATCCCCTTCTCCTCCGCCCGGCTCTTGAGCAGCATCACCGACCCGGAGATCACGTCGCGCGGGCTGCACGGCCCGGGCAGGATCTCCATCTTCCCCACGTCCATCTTCGACAAGTCCAGGACGTCGTTGAGCAGGGCTAGCAGGTGCTGGGCGCTCCCGTGCACCACTCCCACCCACTCGTCGCGCTGCGACTCGTCCCCGCTGTCGGCGCGCCGGCGGAGCAGATCCGAGAACCCGATGATCCCGTTGAGCGGCGTGCGGATCTCGTGGCTCATGCTGGCCAGGAACCGCGTCTTGGCGTCGTTGGCCGCCTCGGCCGCCGCCTTCGCCCGCGCCAACTCCTGGGCCCACTCGCGCACCTTCCGCTCCGCTTCCTCCTGCATCACCAGCTGGGCCCGCGACAGCGATGACGTGGCGCTCCACCCCAGGAGCAGCACCATCGCCAGGCCCGACAACCCCAGGGCGCTGAGGCGGGCCCACGCGATCGACGTGACCCACCCCGCCGCCGGATAGTCCACCCCGAGCACGGCCTCGACGTCCCCGAACTGGTCGCGCATGGGCTCGTAGGCCGAGACCCACGTTCCCCAGCGGTCCGTGCACACCTCGCTCATGAACACCGGCTCGCCGGCGAACGCCCGTTGCAGCTCGTCGGTCGCTTCGTCGTAGGCCTCGCCGGGCGTCGTCCGTTGCTCGCGGCTTCCCTCGAACTTCCCGCTGTGGTCGTAGTCCGTTTCCGAGTCCACGAAGAGCACCACGGCTCCGCCCGCGTCGCGCCGAAACGTGTACACGTCCGCAATGGCGGGATTGACCTGCAACCACCGCTTCTGCGCCTCGATCATCAGCAGGTATCCGGGGTCATCGGGCGCGAGGTCGTCGGGCAGGGCCGCGTGCCCCATCCGCGACAGTTCCTCGGCGTACGTCGGCGCCAACCCCTGGACCCGCATGATCTGGTTCGCGCGTTCCCTGGCCCCCGCCCGCTCGGCCAGCCCGGCCCCCAAGACCGCCATGCCCCCCACCGCGAGGGCCAGCCGCCAGGCATTGGCCTGCCCCACCGCCCGCCGGCGCAGCCAGCGCGCCAGCACCACCGAGGCGACCACGCCCGAGAGCACGAGCGCCACCGCGTCCAGGCGCAGGCGCGTCGCCGCGTCGAGCATCGTGATCGCGGTGGTCGATTCCACTCGCCCGCGGGCCGTCGCCCAGCCCAGGAGGGCCAGCAGGACCAGCCCGAAGGCGACGCGCGCCACGCGCGCAAACCCCGTGTAGCCCGCGCCCAGGCCTGGCGGATGACGACGCAGCGTCACGTCCACCACCAGCGGCGCGGCGACCACGCCCACCAGCCCCGCGTCCAGAAGCCCCGACACCACCGGGCCCAGCCCCGCTTCCACCGAATCGAGCGCGAGCATGAGCAGCCACTCGATCGTGAAGGTCAACAACGCCACCAGGCCCAGCGTCGCCGCGATCCGCCCGCGCCCGAGCGCCGCCCCCGCACGCCGATGCCTCCCCAGCGTCAGCAGCGCCAGGCCCGGCGCCAGCACGAGCGACACCAGGACCGAATCCAGCAGGTCGCACAAGGCCCGTCCCAGGGCGCCCCGCGCCCAGGGCACGGCGGCCATGATCGCGCCCTCGAAAGCGAAGGCCAGGGCCGCGCCCATCGCCAGGGTGCCCCACGCCGAGCGCTGCGCTGCTCCGGGCGCTCGGGCCGCGCCATCGCGCGACGCAACC
The DNA here is from genome assembly GCA_044221985.1 of Phycisphaerales bacterium. Taxonomy (GTDB): domain Bacteria; phylum Planctomycetota; class Phycisphaerae; order Phycisphaerales; family UBA1924. Next base: position 11,102 of record JBGAOG010000065.1, on the reverse strand, counting down.
ACGTCCGGGCGGGCGCTGGAATTAGGCTCGTCCTGCTGTTGCACCTTGAAACTCCGAACCGGACTATCGGCCAACGGCGCCGCCCGATTGGCCGCGACGCACGGGGCCGGAGTTTCTCGGACCCCGATGCCCGTGGCCTGACCCCGGGCGCCCGCCCCCGGGGGGGTTCCGAAGTCCGCGGCTAGCATCGCCCCATGCCCACCCGCACTCCCGACGACGTTATCGACCACTTCGTCGCCCTCGTGCTCACGCACCTTGACCGCGAGTTCCCCAACAAGCTCGACCACGTCATGAACGACGCGGGGGAGGTGCTCGGGCCGCGGGCGCTGCACCCGGTCTTCTGCGGCTCGTTCGACTGGCACTCGAGCGTGCACGGGCACTGGCTGCTGGTGCGAGCGCTGCGGAACTACCCCGGGCTCTCGCAGGCCCAGGAGCTGCGGGAGGTGCTGGACGGGCGTTTCACGGCGGAGAAGATCCGGGTGGAAGTGGAGTATCTGGGGCGCCCGCTGCGTCAGACCTTCGAGCGCACGTACGGGTGGGCGTGGCTGCTCAAGCTGTGCGCGGAGGTTCGCGCGCCCCTGGCCTCGGGCGCGGCGGGCGCGACGATCGCCGCCCTGGCACGCTGGGACAAGGCGCTCGCGCCGTTGGCGGACGCGTTCGTGGATCGGTATCTCAAGTACCTGCCCAAGGCGACGTACCCCATCCGTGTGGGCACGCACCACAACACCGCGTTCGGATTGGCGCTCGCGCTGGATTTCGCGCGAGTCGCCGGCCACACGGGGCTGGCGACGGCCATCGCGGACAAGGCCCGGGCGTGGTACCTGCGGGACGAGAACTACCCCGCGTGGGAACCCGACGGGATCGACTTCCTGTCGCCCGGGCTGATGGAGGCCGAGTGCATGCGCCGCGTGCTGGCGCCGGCGGAGTTCCTGGCGTGGCTGGGGCGGTTCTTCCCGCGCCTGGCAGATCGCGAGCCGGCGACCTTGTTCAAGCCCGCGTTCGTGAGCGACCGCAGCGACGGGCAGATCACGCATCTCGACGGGCTGAACCTCAGCCGCGCCTGGTGCTGGCGTCGCCTGGCCCAGGCCCTTCCCGAGGGCGATCCCCGGCGCGCCCTGGCCCAGGAGGCGCACCAGACCCACCTCGAATCCGCCCTGCCGCACGTCTCGGGAGACTACATGGGCGAGCACTGGCTGGCCACCTTTGCGCTCCTGGCGATGACGGAGTGAGCCGGGGGGGCGATCGCATGGTGTGGCGCTCGATCGCGCCGCCACGCCCCCCGGGGCTCGCGGGGAGCGGTACACTGCGCCGATGCCCCGGCCGTATTCCTCACCCCTGGCGTACGAATCCAAGCGCATCCACGCCGCCGCCATCTACTGCTCGGACGGGCGAATCGGCGAGCACTTCGACGACTTCCTGCAGAACGGGTTGAACCTGCCCCGATACGACCGCGTGGCGCTGCCGGGCGGGCCGGCCTGCCTGGCGGGACACTCGCAGGCCCACCTGGAAGAGCAGGGCGTCATGGACGAGCTCCACTTCCTGGCGCAGGTCCACAAGCTCTCGCGCGTCGTGCTCATCGCCCACTCGTCCTGCGCGTTCTACACCAACCGCCTGGAACTGGCGGACCCCCGCCTCGAGCTCGTACAGCGGGCCGACCTCGTGCGGGCGGCGGCGATCGTCCACCGCGTGACGGGCATCGACCGCATCGAGGGGTTCTTCGCACGCCTCGACCCGGCGGGGAAGATCACCTTCGAGCCCGTGCCCGTGTGATCACCCGATGAAAACGGCGACCGCTCCGGGGGTGGAGCGATCGCCGTTCAGGAATCCGGTGTGGTCGGAAGAGAAGACCTGGGGCTTACTTCTTGCCGCCGTCGGGCTTCCCGCCTTCGAGCTTGCCCGGCATGGGCGCCACGACGCCCGGCCCGCCGCCGCGCATCATGCGACCTCCGGCGCGCATCGAGGCCTCGACCTTCTTGTACTCCTCATCGTTGAGGACCTTGCGCAGCGCGTCCATCGCCGTCTGACGCGCCTTCTCCTTGACCTCGCGGTTGGCCTGGGGATCGCCCTCGCCCGCGTTGACCTTGCCCGCCGCCGAGACATACTCCTCGACGATGTCCAGGGCGCTCTGCTGCTTGGCCGCGTCGAGCTTCAGGTCCGCGATCGCGTGGGCGATGGCGTCCCACTGGCGGTTGAACGTGCCCAGCGAGCCCATGACCTTGGCGAGCTGGTCGCCCGAGACGATCCCCGTCAGGGATTTCTCGAACTTGGCCCGCTCCCCGGACTCGGCGTCCGCCATCGCCTTGCGCACCTCGGCCCCGATCTGGCCCTTCTCCCCGGCGCCGGAGAGCTTGCTGACGATGTCCTGCTCCACCTTCTTCATCGCCGTCCCGTAGCTCACCCGCGCGTCGGCGTACGCCTTGGCCAGGGCCTTGCCCTGCTCGTCCTTCAGCCCGAGGTGATGGGCCACGCCCAAGGCCTGGAGGTTCCACGCGGCGCTCTGCGCCTCCGGCGACAGGGGGGCCGGCAGCCCCGTCCCCTCGGGGCGGATGCGACGGGCGCCGTCTTCACCCTTCATGGGCGGCGACGCGGGTCCGTCCTTGGGAGCCGAGGGCGGCTGGGCCAGCGCGGCCGCACTCAGAATCCCGATCGCCATTCCGCACACAACCGACTTGGCTTGCATCGAACTCGCTCCTTTTCTTGACTTCTCGTCGCGCCGTCTCGGCAGCTCACGCCGCCGGCGTCGGCCCTCATGAACATCGGGGAGGATATTCCGACGGGTCGCAGGGTTCGTCTCACCCTCACGCTTCCCGTACACTCCCCCATGACCTCTCCGAACGCCATCCACTACATCCCCATCGGCACCACGGCCCTCTCCATCGCCTTCCTGGCGGTCATCGTCCGTCGTGCGATCCCCAAGCACTGGCCTCCCCACATGGCATGGTGGGGGCTGGGGGTCGTGACCTACGGGCTGGGCACGGCGTTGGAGTCTCTGATCGCCATCGGGGGCAACTCCGCCCTGCTGACGCGCTTGTGGTTCTGGGCCGGGGCGATCCTCGGCGGGTGCCCCTTGGCCACGGGGACGGTGTACCTGCTATGCAGGCGGACGCTCGCGCACTGGCTGACCGCGCTGGCGGTAGTCGTCATCATCGCGGGGAGCATCCTCGTCTTCCTCTCCCCGATCCGCCCCGAGGCCCTCGAGGCCCACCGCCCGGGTCGCCACGCCATCCTCTGGATGGACTGGACCTCGCTCAAGCTCCTCGTCATCGGCATCAACATGTACGCCCTGATCTGGTTCGTGGGAGGGGCCGCGTATTCCTCCGTCTACTTCTTCCGCAAGCGCACGAATCGCAACCGCGCGATCGGCACCGCCCTCATCGCCGTGGGCGGGTTGCTCCCCGCCGTCGGGGGGACCCTGGCCGCCAAGGGCGTCGTCGAGGCGTTGTACATCGGCGAGTTCCTCGGGCTGATCCTGATCTGGGTCGGCTACGAGTACTGCGTGCGCCCGAGCCCGCCCTCGCCGGCCGGGCGGTCGCTACCCTCTGCGACCTGATGGCACACAAGCCCGCCCTGATCTTCATCTTCATCACGCTCTTCCTCGACGTGCTCGGGTTGGCGATGCTCATCCCGGTCGGACCCGACCTCGTCCAGCGGATGCTCCACGACGGGAAGGGCGGAACGCCGGGCGAGGCCGCCCAGACCTTCGGCACGCTCCAGGCGACCTACAACGCGATGGCATTCCTCATGGCGCCCTTGCTGGGCGTGCTCGCGGACCGCTTCGGACGCCGCCCGGTGATCCTGATCTCTCTGCTGGGCACGGGCATCGACTTCTTCGCCCAGGCCCTGGCGCCCACGCTCACGTGGTTCTTCGTCACCCGCGCCATCAACGGCGCGTCCGGGGCCTCCTTCACCGTCGGCGCCGCCTACGTCGCCGACATCACGCCCCCGAACAAGCGCGCCGCCGCCTTCGGGATGATCGGCGCCGCCTTCGGCCTGGGCTTCATCATCGGCCCGCTCCTGGGCGGTATCCTCGGGCACGTCCACCTCAAGCTCCCCTTCTACGTGGCCGGGGGGATCACCGTCGTCAACTGGCTCTACGGGCTGTTCGTTCTGCCCGAGTCCCTCCCGCGCGAGGGCCGGCGCTCCATCGACTGGCCCCGCACCAACCCCGTCGGAGCCTACCAAGGCCTGACGCGCCATCCGCTGGTCTTCTGGATCGCGATCACCTATTTCCTGCTCAACATGGCCCAGTTCGGGCTGCACGCCGTCTGGATGAAGTACGCCGAGCATCGCATGGGCTGGGACCAGCGCCTGGGCGGGTATTCACTGGCCATCGTGGGCGTCGGGTCGGTGATCGTGCAGGGCCTGCTGGCCCGTCGGATCGTCCCCAGGTTCGGCGAACGCCGCACCCTGCTCTTTTCGCTCGCGATCGCCGTGCTGGCGTACCTGGGCTACGGCCTGTCGTCCGCGGGTTGGATGCTCTACGCCACCGTGGCCTTCGCTTCGCTGGGCGCGCTTATGGAGCCCTCCGCCCAATCCCTCATCACGCAGACCGTGGGCCCCCAGGAGCAGGGCCAGACGCAGGGCGCGCTGACCAGCCTCCGCAGCGTCGCGGGCATCCTGGGTCCCCTGATCGGCGGGAGCACCTTCAATTTCTTCCCGGGCCGCTCCCGGATCGCCCTGAGGCCCTCCGCCCGGGCAACGTCCGCGAACCGCGCCAGGGCCGTCTGTAGCGATGCACCCGTGTGGGCGCAGGGTGGATCGCCCCTCGGGCGCTCGGCCACCCGACCCCAGCGCTCGATGGATGGGGCATGGGTCGGACGGACCAGGGACAGAACAAGGGCCCTGCGCGCTTTGAGCTGGGCTGGCTCAGCTCGCTGGGCGTGCTGGCGGCCAGCGCCGCGGGCATCTGGCTTGTCCATTGGCGCGGGCAGTTCCGCTCCGCCATGGACTACCCCTGGGCCATCGGGGCGGCCTTCGCCGGGGCCCTGGCCGTGGTGGCCACGGCGTATGCCTTCTACCGCAGTTTCGGTTTCAAGCCCTGGGCCACGCGGCTGGGCGTGGTTACCGGTTTGGGCCTGACCCTGACGGGATCGGGCCTGCTTGCCCGCACGCATTGGCAGGACCTCCAGGCGCAGAAGCAGCTCGAGCACCTGGTGGAGCTGACCAAGCCCGCGCCGCCGCCCGCGGTCGACGAGTCCGCCGTGGCCGCCCAGGCCCATGACCTGCTCGACGCGCAGCTGGGCGCCCTGGGGAAGGACGCCGACCAGGCCTGGGAGGCGTTCGTGCGTGCCGGCGGGGTGAACATCGCCTCACTGGGCAACCGCGACGACCTGGACCGTCGGCTCGCCCTGCTGACGCAGGCCCGCGCTTCGCAGGCCAAGTTCTTCAAGTTCTGCGAATCGTCTCCCGACATGCTGGCCAAGGAGCTGCTCCGCCTGGGCGCTTCGCGCGACACCATCGCCCGCGAGAGCGCCGAGTGCCGCCGGCTCATCGCCGACCAGGCGGAGCTCAAGGGTGCACGCCGGAACTCCACGCGCCTGCTCGACACGAGCGTGGCCTACCTCTCCACGCTGCGCGCCAACTGGGGCGTGTGGTCGGTCGACCGGGCCACGGGGCGCCTCGTGGTCGATGAACTGCCGGTGCGCGAGGGGCGGCGCCTGGCCGGACTGGCCGCCAAGGTCGATCGCATGATGTCCGAGGGCCCTGGCCAGGCCAGCGTGGAGGGCCTCGACAGCGTGGGAGAGGACCCCCCGAACCGAGGACGTTAGAAGCGGCGGCTTGTGCAAATGGCCATTGAGATATCGTGAATTGTCGCCCCTCCGGCTTGGATTCGCGGCGAGTGCTCGGGCAATCCGGCGTAGGCTTGCCGACTCTGCCTCGTTCAGACCGCACCTTCCGACCGGCGATCCGTCGGCCTCTCCACCCCACTCAAGTCTTATCACACCATGTGCGGCATCTGCGGGCTCATCAGCAGGACTCCCCTCTCTCCCGACGACCACGAGGTCGTGAGGAAGATCAACGCGTCGCTGCGCCATCGCGGGCCCGATGGGGAGGGTGAGCACGTCCATCGCCACGCCCACCTGGCGATGCGGCGCCTGGCGATCATCGACCTCACGGGCGGCTGGCAGCCCCTCTACAACGAGGACAAGTCCATCGCCCTCGTCGCCAACGGCGAGGTGTACAACTTCGTCGAGCTCCGCGAGAAGCTCGAGCGCCTCGGGCACAGGTTCCGCACGCGCAGCGACTGCGAGACGATCATCCACGGGTACGAGCAATGGGGCGACGACGTCGTCCACGAACTGCGGGGGATGTACGCCTTCGCCCTGCTGGACACGACCCGCAACCGCGTGCTGCTCGGCCGCGACCGCATGGGCGAGAAGCCGCTCTACCTGTGCGAGAAGGACGGGCAGATCTGGTTCGCCTCCGAGCTGCGGAGCATGATGAGCGCCGGGCTCGTCCCCTTCACCCTTGATCCCGGCGCCATCAACCTGTTCTATCACTACGCGTACGTTCCCGAGCCGCGCACGCCCATCGTCGGGATCCGCAAGCTCCCCGCCGGGTGCCGCCTGTCCATCGACCTGAACGCCTGGCGGGCCCGGGAGGAACGCTACTGGCGCCTCGACGACGCGCCGCCCCTGGAGGGCGACCCCAAGACCATCATCCGCGCCGAGCTCGAGCGCGTCGCCGACATCATCACGCGGGCCGACGTTCCCGTCGGGATCGCCCTCTCGGCGGGCATCGACAGCAGCGCCGTCGCCGCCCTGGTCTCGCGGCGCAAGCCCGGGCAGATCCACGCGCTCTGCGTGGGCTACCCGGACCGGCACCACGCCGACGAGCGCGAGCCCGCGCGCCGCTGGGCCCACGAGCTGCGGATGCCGTTCCACGAGGTCGAGATCCCCATCCGCGAGGTCGTGGAGATGTTCCCGGAGCGCGCGTACTGGCGCGACGACCCCATCGCCGACCCGGCCGGGCATGGCTACTTCGCCGTCTCCCGCCTGGCCCGCAGCCTCGGTATCCCGGTGCTGCTCCAGGGGCAGGGCGGCGACGAGTTGTTCTGGGGTTACGAGTGGCTCCGGCGTGCCGCGCGCATGACCCGCGAGAAGGCGGGCGGGCGCCTGAACTCGCTCCCCAACCGCTGGCGCCGGTTCCGCGATCACCTCCCCATGGGGATCTCGGGCACGGCGCTGCGCGGATGGGCGTTCCGCAACCTGGGGCTGTGGCACGGATACCAGCAGATCAACCCCGACGCGGGCGAGCCCGCCGATCGCTGCGTCTTCTACAACCTCACGGTGGAATATCAGCGCGGCGCCTGGGCCACGCCCCGCCTGTTCACCTCGTCCTTCAGGAACCAGGCGCGGGCCTCCGACCCCGGCTCGCTCTTCACGCTCGATCGCCCCTGGCCCGACATCGGAGCGCTCCTCACGCGCCTGGTCTGCGAGACCTATCTCGTCGAGAACGGCATGACCCAGGCCGACCGCCTCTCCATGATGAACTCCGTCGAGGTCCGCCTCCCCCTCAGCGACTACCGCCTGGGCGAGATCGCGGTAGGACTTCGCAAGGCCCATCCCGACGATCACCTCGCGCCCAAGTTCTGGCTGCGCGAGGCCGTCGGCGATCTCCTCCCCGGCTGGATCCTCGATCGACCCAAGACCGGGTTCACCCCGCCGTCGCGGCGCTGGATGCCCGCCCTGGCCGACGCGTATCGAACCTCGCTGTCCGACGGGTTCCTCACCGGACGGGGAATCCTGGATGCCAAGCAGGTGGACCTCCTGCTGCAGGAATACTCCCGTCTCTCGCCTTGGCCGGATCTGTTCTTCCGGTCCCTCGTCCTTGAGTTCTGGTGCCGCGGTATCGAGCACGTCGTCGGAGCGGCACCCTCGCGCCTGTGGCGTACGCCCGCGCTGGCGTGATCGGGTCTTGTTCGCATGTGGTTTGGTGATCCACGCCGCGGCGCAATTCGGATTCGATTCGCCGGATTTGACCCGGGCCATCTGTGGGGCCAGTATTGTCCAGACATGCGCTCGGCCCCGGGGGAACCCAAGGCCGTGGGTTCCTGAGGGGACCCGGCGCGACCGATCGCCTCTTTGGAGAAGGGAGCCCGTCTCAATGCTCGGACACGAAATCGCCGCCCTCGAATCCGTCCTCGGACAGCCCAGCGGCGCCACGGCGCGAAGCCTGTGGCAGGCCCTCGCGGGGGACACCAACAGCGGGGTCATGGTGGCCGACGCCGACGGCGTGGTGCTGTACGCCAATGCTGCCGCCGTACGGACGTTCTCGAAGAACTCCGATTCGCCCGTGGGCAAGGGCCTGGGGGACCTGTGGGACGAGCGCCTGGCCAGCGAGCGGCTCGACCTGCTCCGCCAGGCCGCCGCCACCGGTCAGATCGTTCACCTGGAGGGATTCGTGAACGGTCGCTGGGTGCACAGCACGCTGCGCCCGCTGGGAGCCGACGAGCGGGGCAAGGTGCGCGTGCTCATGGTGTGCCGCGGGTCGCGATCCCCTGGCGCGGCGGCGGACGCGGGCGTGATCCAGGCCCGGGAGAACGACGCGGGGAGCCTGTCGAACCTCACGCAGCGCGAGCTGGACATCCTGAAGCTCATCGGCGAGGGGCTGTCGACGGCGGCGATCGCGGCCCAGCTGGAGCGCAGCGTCAAGACCATCGAGTGGCACCGCGTCTCGCTGGGCAACAAACTGGGCGTGCGCAACCGGGTGGAGCTGGCCCGCATCGCGATCAACGCCGGGCTCGTGAGCGCCGACAACCGCATGGCGGCCGCCCGCTAGTTCGCGCTCGCGTGCCGGCCTCGGCGCCGGGCGTCAGTGGAAGTCGCGCGATCGTGCGTGCCACGGCGGGAGCATCGGGTCCAGCGATTCCAGTCGCGACACGTGCAGGTGCACCACCTCGCCCGCGCGCTCGACTCGCCCCAAGGCGAGGATCGCCACGCTCAACCTGGCGATGGCCCGGAACCGCTCGAACACGTCGGACCACAGGACGAGGTTGACGATCCCCGTCTCGTCCTCGAGCGTGATGAAGACGACGCCCGACGCCGTGCCCGGGCGCTGACGCACGAGCACGATGCCCCCCACCGCCGCCCGCTTCCCGTGCCCGAAGGCCCGCGGGTCGGCGATCTGACGGGCGGGAACGGCGCCGCGTTCCTCCAGCGTCCTGCGCAGGAACGAGACGGGGTGGGCCCTGAGCGACAGCCCGGTGGCGCGATAGTCCTGCTGCACCAGGCGGGGCGGTGCGATCCCGGGCAGGACCTCGCCCCGCTCGTCGATCTCGGCGGCATCGAAGAGCGGCCCGTCGGCGTGGCGTGCCGCCCGCAAGGCCCACAGCGCGCGCTGGCGATCCAGCCCCATCGACACGAAGGCGTCGGCACGGGCCAGGGCCCGCAACGCGCCCGAGGGCGCCGCGCACCGCCGACGCAGGTCGTGCGCCGACGCGAACGCCCCGCGGGCCTGTCGCTCCCGCACGATCGCGCGGGCGCATTCCTCCCCCAGCCCGGCGATCAGGCGCATGCCCAGGCGCACCGCCGCCCCCCCCTCCTCCAGCGTGCAATCCCAGTCGCTGTGATTCGCGTCGATGGGACGGACGACGACGCCGTGCTCCTTGGCGTCGCGGACGATCTGGGCCGGGGCGTAGAAGCCCATGGGCTGGCTGTTGATGAGGGCGGCGGTGAAGGCCGCGGGATGGTGGCACTTGAGCCACGCGGAGACGTAGACCAGCAGGGCGAAGCTGGCGGCGTGGGACTCGGGGAAGCCGTACTCCCCGAAACCCTTGATCTGCTCGAAGCAGCGATCGGCGAACTCGGGTGCGTAGCCGCGGCGCAGCATCCCCGCGACGAGCTCGCGCCCGAGGGCCTCGAGGCGTCCGCTCTGTCGCTTCCAGGCGGCCATGGCGCGCCGGAGCTGGTCGGCCTGCCCGGGCGTGAACCCCCCCGCCGCGATCGAGAGGGCCATCACCTGCTCCTGGAAGAGCGGGACGCCCAGCGTGCGCTCGAGCACGCCGCGCACGGCGTCGCCGGGGTACACCACCGGCTCGAGCCCCTGGCGCCGGCGCAGGTACGGGTGCACCATGTCGCCCTGGATCGGCCCGGGGCGCACGATCGCCACCTCGATGACCAGGTCGTAGAAGTTCCGCGGACGCAGGCGAGGGAGCATGGACATCTGCGCGCGGCTCTCGATCTGGAAGACTCCGACGGTGTCGGCCTTGCAGATCATGTCGTAGGTGGCGGGGTCCTCGGGGGGGATGGTGTGGAGTTGGAGGAAAGGTGCCGAGGTGCCGAGGTGTCGAGGTGTCGAGGTGCCACAGTGGCGAGGTGCCAAGAAGCGGATCATCTCTTGGGCGGTGCGTTCTCGAGACGGCGGATCAGGGCGAATAGCATGCGATCGATCTCCGCCAGCAGGGAGACCATCGTCGGATCGGAGGGCGCCAGTCCCAGCTCTACCGCGATCTCCCATTGCGTCGAGAGTTCGGCCTGCGATCCGCTCGCGATCCGCAGGGCGCGGATGTGCTCCGGGCGCGTCTTGCGGTTGTAGCCCTCCGCGATGTTCGACGGGATCGAGACCGCGGCCCGTCGCATCTGCGACGTGAGCCCGAAGATCTCGGCCCTGGGCATTCTCTCCGTTGCCTTGTAGACCTGCTTGCACAACTCCTTGCTCTTCTGCCAGACGATCAGATCCCGATACGAGTTGATGTTCGACACGTGCGTTCTCCCGGGCAATGGTGTTGGAGTGGTATGTCCCAGGCCCACCTTCTGAATCCCTTGCCACCTCGGCACCTCGACACCTTGCCACTTCCGCATTGATCATGTCCATGCACTTGCGGATGCACGTGAGCATCCCCAGCCCCAGGCAGTCCACCTTCAGCATCCCCATCGCGTCCAGGTCGTCCTTGTCCCACTCGATGATGGTGCGTTCGTCCATCGCGGCGTTCTCGATGGGCACGCTCTCACACAAGGGCCCGCGCGTGATCACGAATCCGCCCACGTGCTGGGAGCGGTGGCGCGGGAAGCCCTGGACCTGGGCGGTCAGGGCCAGCACCAGGCGCAGCGTGCGATCGCCGGGGTCCAGCCCGAGCTCGCGCAGGCGGTCGCCGGGAATCT
>JBGAOG010000064.1:14576-18074 GCA_044221985.1 Phycisphaerales bacterium | reverse complement strand
CTGGCCCGGCGCAGGGCCCGCTCGGTGACCAGCAGCGTCCCCACCAGCGTCGCCAGCCCCACCACCATCACCGCGCCCGTGATCTGCATGATCCGCTTGGACAGCTTCACGTACTTGCCGCTCTTCGCGTCGTACTTATAGCAGAGCCCCATGAACCGATCGCCCAGCCCCGACGACAGCCGCCCGGCGCTCGCGTCGATCAGCGACAGCTTGATGTCCCGCGGGGGATAGTCCAGCCCGTGGATGTACCGCGTCAGCTTGCCGTCGGGCGAGACCACGAACAGCGCCAGCGGGTGCGCAAACTGCCCGTTGGCGATGGGGCGATACCGGAACCCCATCGCCTCCGCCAGCTGCCGCGAGGACTCGCCCAGCGTCGTGTGAAACTGCCACCCCTGCGAGACCTCCGGCCCCCCGCCCCCCTTGTACCCCGCCACGAACGGCGCCTTGGCGTCGGCGGCGTCCTTGGGCGTCTCCGTAGGATCGAAGCTGAAGTACAGGACCCGGAAGTCCTTGCCGACGCTCAGGTCCACGTCCTCCAGGCACTGCGCGAGCTTGCCCATCACCACCTGGCACGCCACCGGGCAGTGGTAGTACACCATCACCACGATCGCCGGCTTGTTCGTGCCCGTGAAGTAGTCGCGAAGGAAGACCCGCTCGCCCTCCGAGTTCAGGAAGTCCAGCTCCAGCGGGAGCGTGCGGCCCAGGTGCTCGTCCACCTCCACGCCCTGCGTCGTCGTGCTCAGCTCGTCGTTCGTCGCCCCCCCGCCCGTGCCCGTCCCCAAGCGCTGCGCCCGGGCCGGGATCGCCAGCCCCAGCAGCACGCACAGCATCGCCGCCAGCGCCACGCGCGGCAGGCCGAAGGTCGGGTTGGACGTCGCCTTGGTCAATTGCCCCCTCTACTTCGCGCGTTGATATCGCGCGATCGTCTGGTCCATCGCCCGGTCCATCCCCATCGCCGGCGGGACGATCTTCCCGTCCGACGACCCACGCCCGGGATCGCCCTGCGACGCCAGCACGCCCTGCTTGTACTCGTTGGCGGGCTGGGCCAGGCGAGCCCACGCCTCACGCTCCTCCGTCTGGGCCCTCAGCGGGCTCAGGTACAGCCCGAAATACCCCAGCATGCCGATCACGGTCGCCAGGACGATCACCGTGATGCCCGCGAGCCACGCCGACACCGTGCTCGTGCTCACCACCCCGGCGTGCTCGCCCTGGGGGATGCCCTCGCTCGACGGATCGTGGTGATGCCACGCATCGACGTGCCCGTGGACTTCCGGCGTGTGCCCGTGCTCGTGCTTGGCGTGCCCGCCCATCGTTCCTCCAACCTCTGCCCGCGCCCGCGCGGGCACGGAAGATCCCTGCCTCGAAACCGCCTCAGACGTAGTTGCGATGCTCCAGCCCCTCGTGCAGGTAGGGCTCCCGCGCCGCCAGCAGCGGGCCCGAGCCCATCTGCCGGATCAGCAGCCCCGCGAACAGCACCACCACGCCCAGGATCCCCAGCACGTCCACCACCGGCGACCCGTACATGTTCTCGGGGTGCCCGTAATCATGGACGTACGTCATGGGCCGGATGATGAAGACCATGTCCAGGAAGTGGGCCCCCAGCGCCAGGATCGCGCCCAGCGTGAACAGCTCGCGGTTCTTCTTGACGTGGCGGCTCATGAGGAACAGGAACGGCAGGACGAAGTGCCCCAGGATCAGCGCCACGCCCAGGGGACGCCACACCGAGTTGGGGTGGGTGCGGTGCGTGAAGTACGCGGTCTCCTCGGGGATGTTGCTGTACCAGATCAGGAAGTACTGGCTGAACGCGATGTACCCCCAGAAGCACGCGAAGATGAACAGCAGCTTGCCCAGGTCGTGGTAGTGCTCCTCCGTCACGGCGCCCAGCAGCTTGCCCTTGCGGTTCAGCGTCGTCGCGATCAGCGCCATGGTCGCGAACATCGCGAACGTGGCGCCCGCGAAGAAGTACACCCCGAACATCGTGCTGAAGAAACGGAAGTCCAGCGCCATGAGCCAGTCGAAGCTGGCGAACGCGATCGTCAGCGCCAGGATCGGCACGCCCCACGCGCTCGTGCGCCGGGCCTGGGCGCTCAGCCAGGGGTCGCCGCTGCGGTCCTGTTCCACGCTGTACTTCCAGAGCCGCCCGCCCAGGAACCACCAGAACACCCCGTAGAACCCCGCCCGGATCATCCAGAACACGGGCGGGACGAACTCCGTCGTCGTCGCGGGAGCCTCGGGCACGTGCATGGGCAGGAAGAAGTACGCCCACTTCTTCTGCAGCAGCACGTCCCCGTGCTGCTTGGGATCCAGGAACGCGAACAGCTGACCCTTCAGCACGATGTCCGCCGCCAGGATCGCCAGCACCATCCCGAACGCCATCGGCGTCAGGGCCATGATGTTCTCGAACTGGCGACGCAGCGTCGACGTCCACCCCGCGTTGAGCAGGTGGAAGATCATCACGAACAGCATCGCCGACAGGCAGATCCCCAGCACCCCCATCGCCCCGACGTGCACCGCCGCCAGGCCCTGCCGCAGCGTCGACCCCCCGATCCCCGCCTTCGCCACCCCCACCCCCGCCACCGCCAGCACCGCCCCCACGCCCATCAGCGCGAGCCCCACGCGCCCGGCCCCGGGAGAGAGCGTCGTGTTGGGCGCGCTCAACACCTCGCGATGTCCCACGGCTTGGCTCATGGCTTGCCTCCTGACTTCGATGCCGGCGACGCCTGGCCCGCGGGAGCGGCCGGCGGCGCGACCAGTGCCGTTCCCTCGTAGGCCCCCTGGAGCGTGCGGATGTAGGCCACTACGCCCCACGCGTCCGTCTCGTCCAGCGCGTGCCCGTAGCCGGGCATCTTCTGCACGCCGTCGGGCCCGAAGAACCCGTTGCGGGCCGTCGAGAACAGGTACCCGTCCAGCCCGGTCTTCTGCGCCGGGTCCTTGTACTTGGGATCGTGGAAGTTGGGCAGCGGGTACGACCACTGACGCCCCACCATCCCCGTGCCCGCGCCATCGAACCCGTGGCAGGTCGCGCAGTAGATGTTGAACTTCGCCCGCCCACGCTCCACCAGGGCCCGATCCACGACCACCCCGCCCGGGATGTCCGCCACGAACGCGCCGGGCCCCGACATGCCCGTATACACCTCGCGATCCTCGCCCAGCAACTGGTCGCGCTGGTGCAGGAAACTCGTGGCCCAGGCCGGACGCTCCGCCAGCGCCGCCTCCCCCAGCGACAGACGCGCGAACGCCACCGTGCCCGCCACCGGCTGACGCATGCTGCGACCGTCCTTGTAGAAGTCCGTCTGCACCTGCACGTTCCAGCGCAGCATGTCGTCCATGTCCGGAAAGAACTCGCGCGGGGGCTGGTCGTCGCGCTGCCCGCGGCAGCCCGCGAGCACGCCCGCCAGCGCCAGTGCGCCCAGGGCCAGGGACCGCGATCGGAGTGTGTGCTTCATCGTGTGGGCTCGTTGCGGCGTTCGGCCCGGGGCGGACCCGGGGGGCGGCTGC
>JBGAOG010000064.1:0-14566 GCA_044221985.1 Phycisphaerales bacterium | reverse complement strand
GCCCGCCCGGGGCCCAACGCGGGGTCCTCATTCCTCCACCACTTCAACGCTCGTCGCGCCCGCGTCCTTCAGGAGCTGCCGCGTGCGGTCGGGGCTGAACTTGGCGTCCTTGGCCTCGATGCAGATCACGAATCGATCGTCGCTCACCTTCAGGAACCGCTCCTTGGCGAACAGCGGGTGGTGCCACCGCGGCAGACCGTTGGCCGCGATCATCCCGAACAGCGACGTGAACGCGGCGAACAGCACCCCCATCTCGAACATGATGGGCACGAACGGCTGCCACCCGCCCGCGCCGAAGAAACTCCCGAAGGGCTTGCCCTGGTGCATCTGGGGATAGTCGACCGCCGAGATCCACCACTGCATCCAGTACGCCAGCCCCACGCACGTCAGCCCGATCCCCGCCACCGCCAGGGGCAGACGCGTCCGACGCACCCCCATCGCGTCCTCCATCCCGTGGATGGGGAACGGCGAGTACGCGTCCCAGCGCGTGTACCCCGCGTCGCGGACCTTCTCCGAGGCGTGGTAGATGTCCGCGGGCGTGGCGAACTCCGCCATCAACCCGTGGATCTCCGCGCCCGATTCCGTCACGTACAGCTTGTTGGAGGCCATCTCAGTGCCCTCCCTTTCCGTGCCCGTCGGGAGCGACCCCATGGCCATGGTGCGGGCTGGCCTGGGGCAGCACCGCCTTCAGCTCCGCGATCGGGAACGCCGGCAGGAACCGCAGGAACAACGCGAAGAGCGTCAGGAACACCCCGCACGAGCCCACGAAGATCCCGATGTCCACCGGCGTGGGCCAGAACATGTGCCACTCGCCCGGCAGGAACGCCCGGTGAAGGCTCGTCACGATGATCACGAAACGCTCGAACCACATGCCGATCGTCACCAGCACGCTCACCCCGAAGATCACCGCCGGGCTGGTGCGCATCGTCCTGCTCCAGAAGACCTGCGGGCTGACGACGTTGCAGAAGATCATCGTCCAGTACGCCCACCAGTACGGCGCCTTGGCCGGATTGGCGCGGTTGTTCAGGAAGGCGTTCAGCTCGTACTCGTTCCCGCTGTACCACGCGATGAAGAACTCCATCGAGTACGCGAACCCCACCATCATCCCCGTCGCCAGCAGGATCTTGGCCATGTTCTCCAGGTGGCGCAGCGTGATCAGGTCCTTCATGTGCGGGTACAGCTCCCGCGCCGGGACCAGCAGCAACAGCACCATCGCGAACCCCCCGAAGATCGCCCCCGCCACGAAGTACGGCGGGAAGATCGTCGTGTGCCAGCCCGGAAGGATCGACGTCGCGAAGTCGAACGACACGATCGAGTGCACGCTCAGCACCAGCGGCGTGCTGATCCCCGCCAGCACCAGGTACGCCGCCTCGTACCGGTGCCAGTGCCGGCTGCTGAACCGCCACCCGATCGCCAGCAGCCCGTAGATCTTCGCCCGCAGCACGTCCGCCCGCACCGGCAGGAACGGGAACAGCACGTTGCCCCGCTCCGCCTTGCGCAGCCGAAGGTCCGCCCGGTCGCGCAGCGTCGCAAAGTCCGGGATCATCCCCATGTACCAGAACAGGAACGACACCGTCCCGTACGTGCTCACCGCGAACACGTCCCACAGCAACGGGCTCTGGAAGTTCGGCCAGATCCCGTTGGCGTTGGGCAGCGGGGGCAGGAACCACGCCATCCACTGGCGCCCGATGTGGATCCCCGGGAACGTCGCCGCGCAGATCACCGCGAAGATCGTCATCGCCTCCGCCGCACGGTTCACCGCCGTCCGCCACTTCTGCTTCAGCAGGCACAGGATCGCGCTGATCAAAGTGCCCGCGTGACCGATGCCGATCCAGAACACGAAGTTCGTGATGTCCCAGGCCCAGTCCACCTGGTTGTTCAGCCCCCACGTCCCGATGCCCGTGATGATCAGGTACAGGATCAACGCCCCGCCGATGTTCGCGATCCCGAACGCCGCCAGGAACGCCGGCAGCCACCACTTCGGGGCGGCCTTCTCCGTGTACCCGCAGATGATGTCCGTGATCTCCCCGAACGTCCGGTCGTTGAGCACCAGGGGCGCGCGCCGCCCGGGCTGGTCCACCAGCGACCCGTCGCCCGAGCCCGGCTCGGGCACGCCCCCCGCCCCGCTCCCGCGGGCCAGGCCCGCCAGACGCTGGGCCGTCACCTGATCCGGGTGCATCGTCGTCATGCCCGACCTCCGTCATGGCGCTCGCCCAGCACGCTCAGGCTCAGGCGGTAGCCGTCGTCCTCTCCCCGACGCGACCGCTCCACGCGGAACGCGTGCCCCTCGCCGCCCGGCGCCGCCTGGTTCGGAGCGCCCCCCTCGTGCGAGCCCCCTCCCCCGTGCGAACCCCCTCCCCCGTGCGATCCATGGTGCCCGAAGGGATTCTCCCAGTGGGCCTTGCGCTCCTCCGAGCACAGGCTCGGGTTGGGGTTCATCACGCGCACCATGTGGCTGGTGCGGGGGCGCGTGTTCAGGAAGTTCAGCAGCTTGTAGCTGCGCGGGTTGCCCAGCGTGCCCGCCACCCTGCTCGACTTGTCCAGCAGGTCCCCGAACACGATCGCCTCGCTGGGGCAGGCCTGCTGGCACGCCACCTGGAAGAACCCGTCGGGGATCGCCATCTTCCCGTCCGCGCCCTTGATGTCGTTGAGCTTGCACTCCACCCGCGCCGCGTTGATCCGCTGCACGCAGTACGTGCACTTCTCCATGATCCCGCGCATCCGCACCGACACGTTCGGGTTCTTCCCCATGCGCTCAATCTCGGTGATCTTCTGCCGCAGCCGCGGCGGGATGAAGTTGATGTTCACCTTGTTGTGCGAGTTGCTCCCGTTCACCCCCCCACGCTCGGGGGCGACCGCCTCCAGGGCCTCCTTGCCGATGTAGTCCCCGTTGAACTCGAGCTTGCCGTACTCGAAGAAGTTGTACCGCCTCACCTTGTACGGGCAGTTGTTGGCGCAGTACCGCGTGCCGATGCAGCGGTTGTACACCATGTAGTTGATCCCCTCCGGCCCGTGCACCGTCGCGTTCACCGGGCACACCACCTCGCACGGCGCGTTCTCGCAGTGCACGCACGCCACCGGTTGGTGAAGCATGTGCTCGGGGCTGTTGAAGTCCTCGCCCACGAAGTACCGATCCACGCGGATCCACGTCATCTCGCGGCCCTTGGCCGTCTCGCTCTTGCCCACCACCGGGATGTTGTTCTCGCTCTGGCACGCCACCGTGCACGCGCCGCACCCCGTGCACGTCGACAGGTCGATCGTCATCCCCCACTGCGGGCCCTTGGAATAGACCGAGCCCGGCGCCGCGTCCCCCAGCGAGTCGTTGTACGGGTTCGCGTAGATCGACTCGTTCGGCGGCGCGTGCGCCAGCTCGCCCAACCGCTCGCCGAACGCCAGCTCGTCGCTGTCCTTGTACAGCGTCTTCCCGCCCGGCGCCCTCTCGTCGCCGAACTTCTGCCACACCGCGTAGTCCACGGCACGCACGATGCCCGTGCGCCCTTCCATCGACCAGTTGTTCTGCGTGCTGATGACCCGCGCGTACTCGTCCAGCGGCTTGATCGTCGCCCCCGACCCGCTCGTCGTCCCCGCCCCAGACCCCCACAGCGGATACACGTCGAACCCCACCCCGTCCCCCACCAGGCCCGCCACCCGCCGACCATACCCGAACGTCAGCACCGCCGTGTCGTCCGCCATGCCCGGCATGATCCACGCCGGCAGCCGGATCGTCCGCCCGCCCAGCCCCAGCTCCACCATCCGCCCCGACGGGAACTTCTCCTTCGTGTACATCGTCGACGGATCGCTTTCCGTGTACGCCTTGGGCAGCACGCCCAGCGCCTCCGCCGTCTTCGGGCTCAGCAGCACCGGGTTGTCCCACACCACCATCGTCCCGACCTGCGGGAGCTCCTGCAGCCAGGCACAGTTCGCGTAACGCCCGTCGTGCACTCGCCCCAGCGTGAACACCACGTCCAGGCTGCCCGACCGCGGAGCCGGCCCCGCCGCCAGCTTCCCCGCCGCCGCGCCCACCGCGTCGAGGTCCGCCTCGGGGGCCAGGAGCTTGGCCGCGCTCCCGGCAACAACCCCGTCGTGCAGGGCCCGGCGCCACGCCTTCTCGAAGTCGCCCTCCGCGCCGCCCTTCCACGCCGCGCGCACGATCTCGTACCCCTCGGGCCTGGCCTTGAAGTCCCCGCCCGCGATCAGCGCCAGCAGCTCCAGCTCGCTCATCGCCGGCTCGTACAACGGCGCGATCATCGGCTGCACCGGCGAGATCGTCCCGTCGTGGGCCCGCACGTCGCCCCACGACTCCAGGTAGTGCGTGCCGTTGAGCGACCAGAGGCTCTCCGCCCCCGTCTCCGTGCTCGACACGCCCAGGCAGATCGTGCCGGTGACCTTCTTGAACGCCTCGGCAAAGCCCACGTCGCCCGGCGCCGCATACACCGGGTTCGCGTCGATGCACACCAGCGCGCCGATCGTCCCCGCCGCCATCGCCTTGGCCAGAACCCCCAGCTGCCCCACCGAGTTCGCGCTCTCCTCCTCACCCATCGGAACGTACGAGACGCCCTTGCCGATGTTGCCCATCACCTGATTGAGCGCCGCCGCGATCGCGTGCACCGGCGCGGGCTGGCTGGGACCCGCGACGACCAGCGTCTTCTCGCGGTTCGCCGCGTCCGCCAGATCCCGGGCGCACGCCCCCAGGAACGCTCGCTCGGCCTCTTCGCTAGGCCTCGCTCCCCGCGCCTCGCCCAGGCTCGCCAGCAGGCGCTCCGCCGCCGGACCCTTCACCAGCGTCGCCACCTGCCGGGCCAGCTCCACCGCCCACGCCGTGATCTGCGACGGCGCCAGCCGCAGGCGATGGTCCGCCTGCCCGCCCGTCGCCGTATGCCCGCTCTCCACCACGTAGAGGCGGCTCATCGCGTCCTTCGTGCCCATCACACGCCGCGTGCTCGCGAAGCCCCGCGCGTTCGCGATCTCATCGCCCCCGCCGCCCAGGAAGTCCCGATCCAGCGACACCACCACGCGCGCCGTGTCCATCGAGAAATTCAGCACCTCGCGCATCGGCGCGCCGAACGCGATCCGCGTCCCTTCCGCCGCGCCGCTCACCCCCGTGGGGTCGTACGCGATCCAGGTCGCCCTGGGATACCGCTCCAGCACCCGGGCCTTCAGCGCGTCGCGCGTCGGGCTGCTCTTCTTGTCCACCACGATCGCCAGGCCCTCACCCTGCGCCCCGGCGAGCTTCGCGAAGTTCTCCGCCCCCCACGCCCGGAAGTCGTCCCAGCTCGCTTCCACCCGACCCTTCGTCGGGTTGCGGTACATCGGGGTCTTCACCCGGTCCACGTCGTACAGCCCCAGGATGCTCGCCAGCGGCCAGATCCCCACCCGCCCCCGGTTCATCGGGTGCAGCGGATTGCCCTCGATCTTCGTCGGGCGACCCTCGTGCGTCTCGACCACCAGCCCGTCCGCCCCGCCGCCGGGACGCGGGAAGCTCGTCGCGTAGTACAGCGGCTTGCCGGGGATGATCTCCTCGGGAACGCTCCTGGAGTACGGGAGGATCTTGCCCTCGGGACGCCGGCACCCCGGGATCACCGCCACCCCCGCCAGCGCCATCGACGCGCCCATGATCTTGAGGAACTCCCGACGCGACTCGCCCCCGCGCTCGAACGCCCGGTGCATCTCCAGCGCCCCGTGCGGAAACTCCTGCTCCAGCCGCGCGCGAAACTCCGCGCTGTCACCGAGCTCCTCGACGCTGCGCCACACCCGCTGCCCGCGCAGCGTGGGCAGCTCCCGAGACCGGCGCGCCAGCTCCGGCGCGCTGGGCTTGGGGTCCTTGGACTTGGGTCCATGCGTCGTTGGGCATCGGTCCACGCCGCTCATGCTTCGCCCTCTCTCGTGGCCCGCCTCTCCGAGGCGGTTCTTTCCGGATCTCACGCGCGGGCTCGCTGGCCCCGGCGTCGCTTGCTCGTGCTCCCGCCGCCGCCCCCTCCGCAGGGCGTTCGACCGGGCCTTGTTCAGTGGTGGCACGCGCCGCAGTTCTGCGGCGCCACGATCTCTCGATTCCGCAGAATCTCCCGGGCTTGCTCCCCGGATACCTGCCCAAGCTCACCCAGACGCCCCTCGGCGTACGCCAGATCCGTCACCCGCGTCCGGTCCTCCAGCAGCTGACGCTCGGGCGCCCGGTGGCAGTCCAGGCACCAGCTCATGCTCAGCGGCTGGGCATGGTGCACCACCGGCATCGTGTCGATCCGACCGTGGCAGCTCAGGCAGCTCACCCCCGCCTTCAGGTGCGCGTCGTGCGGAAAATTCCGCACATAATCCGGCAGCTTGTGCACCCGCGTCCACGGAATCGACGCGTCCGCCTCGTACGCCGTCCGGATGAACTCCGTCTTCTGCTTGTGCTGCTCGTTGGTCGCCAGCAGCATCAACCTCCCCTCGGCGTGGCACCCCTGGCACGTCGCCACATTCGGGATGTTCGCCTCCGCGCTCGTCTCGATCTTCGTGTGGCAATAGCGGCAGTCCATCCCCAGCTTCCCCGCGTGGATCTGGTGGTTTAACCCGCCCCCGGGCTGCACCGGCTGGTACCCCACGCGCCAGAACTTCGGCGTCGCGTAGTACCAGAACGCCCCCACGATACCCACCGCGCCAAACAACCCCCCCAGCACCAGCGCCGCCGGGAGTTTGTTCATCCACTTCGGGAAGAGTGTCACCACAGGCCTCTCCGACTCTGGGTCGCGGCCCTTTGCCGCCGTCCCTGTCCTGAACGTCCCTGCACAAGACCGGAGCACCGCGTCCGCGATGTCCCCCATCGCCGGCGGGCTCCCGACTTTCGGGCCCCATTCTTAGCCGACCGCAAGCCCGACTGTCAAACCACTCAAAACAGTCCTCGGCCTAACCTTGCCGCCTCCACGCACACCCCAGACTCCACACAACGTTGTCTGCTTTTATCGACTGGATTGCCAAGGACCGGCCAATGAACCAAAGCACCAATTCGTCCGCAACTCCCCTGATCGCCAGCCTCACCGCCGCACTGGCCACCTCCGTCGCGCTCTGGTCCGCTTGGTTCATCACCCACCTGCCTTGGATCAATCTCGACGAACGCGCCAGCATGCCGGCCCTGCTGGGCATCTGGATCGTCGCCTGCTCCTTCGCCTGCCGGTGGATTTCACCCGCCCCGAAATTCCTCACCGCGGCCACCGTGGGCTTGCTCTCCGCGTGCGTCGGGCTCCTCCTCGTCGGCTCCAAACTGGTGGAAGCCCCGGCCGCCGATGGAACGGCCGGCCCCATCAAACCCAACGCCGCGCTCATGGCAGGGGGATTCCTGGCCCTCGGCGCGATCGTTGGATCCGTCTCGGGCCTCCTCGCCCGGATGCTCCCCTGCGCCTGTCGCTCGGATGCCTCGGACCCGCCCGCGCAAGCCTGGCTCGCTCGCCTCGCCCTCGTCAACGCCGCCGCCGTCTTTCCCCTCCTCGTCGTCGGCGGGCTCGTCACCACCTCCGGCTCGGGCATGGCCGTCCCGGACTGGCCCAATACCTACGGCAGCAACATGTTCCTCTACCCCTTGGGCCCGCGAGCCCAGCCGGGCGTCTTCCTCGAACACTCCCACCGCCTCTTCGGCACCCTCATCGGCCTCGCCACGATCATCACCACCATCTCCACGCTCGCCGTCGAGCGCCGCCGCGGGCCCAAGATCTGGGCCGTCGTTCTGCTCGCCCTCGTGTGCGCGCAGGGCGTGCTCGGCGGCACGCGCGTGCTCCACAATTCGCCCTACGAAGCCCTCGTTCACGGCGTGCTGGGACAGGTCATCTTCGGCTGGGCCGTCATCCTCGCCGCGATGCTCACCTTCGCCTTCCGCGCCCCGCTCTCGCCCACGTTCGCCGGCGACAACCCGCGTGCCCGGCGCCTGCGACGCTTCGCCACCGCCAGCCTCCACCTCACCACCCTCCAGCTCCTCATGGGCGCCTGGTATCGCCACCTGCGCACGCCCCACGCCCTCTACACCCACATGGCGCTCTCCATCCTCGTCATGACCCTGGTCGTCCTCGCGGTCATCGCCGCCCTCGACCTCAAGCCCGCCCCCGACCGCCTTTCCACCTCGCTGCGACGCGCCGCCTATGCCCTCCTCTTCGTCGTCGCCGCACAGTTCCTCTTGGGATGGGCCGCCTGGTCGCTGCCCAAGCCCCTGGTTCGCTCGGCCCACCAGGCCAACGGAGCCCTGACCCTCGGGCTCGTCGCCTGGCTGGGCATCCTCGGGCTCAAAGTCCCCAGGCCGAAGTTCTTTTCAGGCCAATCCGCCGCCGAGGCCCCAAAACCCGCTTGCAATCCGCCCGGTTCTGATCGATAGTGGTGCTAGGCCCGCCCCGGCGTGCAATCCACGTGCCGCCAGGCTCGTTGGGCCCGGGTCGCGCCAAGCACCCCCGCCGGGGACCTTGGCGCCCGCGAGGAGGCCGTTGCCATGCTCCGCGTCGATCCCGCACCCGTGCCCGACCAGGCCCTGACGCCGTCGCTCAAGCCCATCGCCCCCAACGCCTTCGGCTATGACCAGGCTCGCCACCTTCTCTGGCGCGCCGGCTTCGGCGGCACCAGCGAGCAGATCAAGCTCCTCGCCGACTGGGGCCCCGCCAAGAGCGTCGATTACATCCTCAACTTCGACCGCGTCCCCTACGACAAGCCCAGGCCCGACGCCTTCGACAAGGACATCATGCGCCCTCCCTCGCCCGAGGAACGCCGGGCGATCCAGGCGGCCCGCAAAAACCGCGACGAGGACACGCTCGCCCAGCTCCAGGCCGAGCGACAGCGCCGCGAACGCCTCGACCGCGACCAGATCCGCGAGATGCGCAAGGCCTGGCTCAAACGCATGATCGAAACCCCGCGCCCCCTCGAGGAAAAGCTCACCCTCTTCTGGCACGGGCACTTCGCCACCAGCTACCGCACCATCGAGAACAGCTACCACATGTACATGCAGAACCGCCTCTTCCGCGACCACGCGGCCGGCAGCTTCCGCGACCTCCTCCGCGGGATCATCCGCGACCCCGCCATGCTCGCCTACCTCAACAACAACCAGAGCCGCAAGGAACACCCCAACGAGAACCTCGCCCGCGAGATCATGGAGCTCTTCTCCCTGGGAATCGGCAGCTACACCGAGAAGGACATCAAGGAGGGCGCCCGCGCCCTGACCGGCTACACCTTCGAGGACGACGAGTTCGCCT
This sequence comes from Phycisphaerales bacterium, assembly GCA_044221985.1. Taxonomy (GTDB): domain Bacteria; phylum Planctomycetota; class Phycisphaerae; order Phycisphaerales; family UBA1924. The sequence continues at coordinate 5,369 of JBGAOG010000064.1, read as the reverse complement.
ACAACCGCCGAAACCACGACGAGGGCAGCAAGTCCATCCTCGGCGCCACCGGAAACCTCGACGGCGACGCCTTCGTCGACGCCATCCTCGCCAAGCCCCAGTGCGCCCAGTACATCGCCCGCCGCCTCTACCACTTCCTCGTCGCCGACGTGCCCACCGAGGAACGCGGCGGCGCCAAGGCCCTCCCCCGCGAGCAGCAGGAGGCCCTCCTGGGCCTCGCCGCCACCCTCCGCTCCAGCAACTACGAGCTCCGCCCCGTGCTCCGACGCCTCTTCCTCTCCGAGCACTTCTACCAGGGCCGCTTCATGAACGACCAGGTCAAGAGCCCCGTCGTCCTTGTCGTCGGCGCCGTCCGCTCGCTCAACACCCCCGTCCGCGACCTCAGCATCCTCGCCGACTCGCTCGACCTCATGGGCCAGAACATCCTCTTCCCGCCCAGCGTCAAGGGCTGGGAGGGCGGTCGCTCCTGGATCAACACCTCCACCCTCTTCGTCCGCCAGAACCTCACCGCGTTCCTGCTCACCGGCAAGAAACCCAGGGGCTACGACGCGTCCGCCAAGACCGACCCCTTCGACCCCACGCCCCTCCTCGCCGACCTCGCCCCCGCGCAGCGACAGGACGCCGGCGCCGTCACCGACCACCTCCTGCGCTTGTGCCTCGGTCGCGTCGCCGCCGCTGCCCAGGCCCAGGTCCGCGCCTTCTTCGCCGCCGCCGGAGACAAGGTCTCCACCGAGACCCTCACCGGATCCCTCCTGCTCATCACCGCCCTCCCGGAATACCAGCTCTGCTGAAGCCCGCCCCCCTTCGGAGCCCACCCCATGCCCCGCCCTCTCGATTCCGCCTTCACCCGCCGCGAGTTCCTCTCCCACGGCCTGCTCATGGCCTCCGCCAGCCTCGCCGTCCCCGCGTTCATCCAGTCCTCCGCCCACGCCATGACCCGCGCCTTCGCGGGGCTCGCCAACCCCTCGGGAATCCCCGAGGATCACATCCTCGTCGTCATCCAGCTCTCCGGCGGCAACGACGGCCTGAACACCGTCGTCCCCTTCTCCATGCCCGAGTACTACAAGGCCCGCTCCTCCATCGCCATCCCCGAGAAGGACGTCCTCCGCTTCGCAGGCGCCGGCGAGGGCGTGGGGTTCCACCCGGCCCTCAAGGGCCTCATGGACCTGCACGACCAGGGAGCCCTCGCCGTCATCCAGGGCGTGGGTTACCCCAACCCCAACCGCTCCCACTTCAAGTCCATGGACATCTGGCACACCGCCGAAACCTCCGCCACCGGCGACGGCTGGATCGGACGTTACTTCGACGCCGAGTGCTGCGGCTACGGCAAGGGCGAGTCGGGCCAGCCCGACGCAAAGGACACCAACCAGTCCGGCGGACCGCCCGGCATCGCCATCGGACGCACCGCGCCCCTGGCAATGGAAGGCCGCCAGGTCAAGCCCGTCGCCTTCGAATCCGCCGAGCTCTTCCGCTGGAGCGGGCAGGACATCCACAAGTCCCTCGTCAAGCCCTACGACGACCTCAACCGCCGCGGCGCCAGCGACGAGGTCCGCCCAGGCTCCAACGCCGACTTCCTCCTCCGCACCGCGCTCGACGCCCAGGTCTCCTCCGACCTCATCCGCCAGGCCGTCGCCAAGCAGCCGCTCACCACCTGGCCCGGAGGCGACCTGGCCAACCAGCTCAAGATGGTCTCCCAGATGATCCGCGCCGGCCTCAAGACCCGCGTCTACTACGTCTCGCTGGGAGGCTTCGACACGCACTCCCAGCAGGGCACCGCCCAGGGAAAGCACGCCAACCTCCTGCGCCAGTTCGCCGACTCCCTCAAGGCCTTCTACGCCGAACTCGGCGCCCAGCGCAACGACGCCCGCGTCCTCACCATGGCCTTCTCCGAGTTCGGACGCCGCGTCGGACAGAACGCCAGCGGCGGCACCGACCACGGCACCGCCGCCCCCATGTTCCTCGCCGGCCCCATGATCCGCCCGGGCGTCCTCTCCGACCACCCGGCCATGAACGACCTCGACGAGGGGGACCTCAAGTTCAAGGTCGACTTCCGCACCGTTTACGCCGCCATCCTCGCCAACTGGCTCAAGACCGATCCCAAAGCCGTGCTCCAGGCCGACTTCACCCCCGCGCCCGTGATCAAGGGGTGAGCTTCTTCGCCCCAACGGGGCGGCGGGATGTAGCCACGGGTGGAGCGACGCTGCTTTGAGCGTCACGGAACCCGTGGCAGCCGATGTCACTTGTCATCTTCCCGCCCCAACGGGCCGTCGGGATGTAGGCACGGGTGGAGCGACGCAGCTCTGAGCGTCGCGGAACCCGTGGGAGCCGATGTCACTTGTCCTCTTCCCGCCCCAACGGGGCGGCGGGTTGTAGCCACGGGTGGAGCGACGCGGCTCTGAGCGTCGCGGAACCCGTGGAAGCGGGTCCCCTCTCATATTCTTTTTCTTGCCCCGGAGGGGCAAAGGAGTCGCTCGATCGACAGAAAGGCCCGACATGCCCGGCACCTACTCCCAACTCCTGCTCCACGTCGTCTTTTCCACGAAGGGCCGCGCCCCTTGGATCACCTCAGACTTCGCCGAACGTCTGTATCCCTACATGGGCGGCATCGTCCGGGCGGAGAAGGGCGTGCTCTACGACATCGGCGGCATAGAAGACCACGTCCACATGTATCTCCGCTGGCGGCCCGACGCGACGGTCTCGGACCTGATGCGAACCGTCAAGGCGCGATCGTCGAAGTGGATTCACGAGACGTTTCCGTCCCTGCGTAAGTTCGCGTGGCAGGAAGGTTACAGCGTGTTCTCCGTCAGCAAGTCGCAGGAAGCAGTCGTGAAGAAGTACATCGCCGGGCAGCATGAACATCACACGAAGGAGGATTTCATGCCGGAGCTCTTGAAGTTGCTCCGCGCGCATGGTGTCGAGTTCGACGAGCACTATGTGTTTGACTGATCGCCCTCATACGCCCCGAAGGGGCGTCGGGCTGTAGCCACGGGTGAAGCGCAGCGCAACTCGTGGAAGGAGGTTGAATACGCGACCCGCCCCGGCAGGGGCGGAGGAGTGGAGAGTTGCGCCCGTACCGGCACGAGCACAAGGGATACCTCTTCCCCTCCGGGTCAGTAGGGAGAAACTCAAACGGATTCCACGGGTTGCGCTCCGCCCGCGAAGACGCGGGCTGCGCTCCACCCGTGGCTACATCCCTGCGCCCCGTTGGGGCGATGACGCAAGCGGGCGGGGGCCGCCACCGCCCACACGAGCTGGAACCACGCCCGCTCGACGCGGGCACGCACCACCAACCGCCGGCACTCGGCATCGCTGAAGCGGTCCAACTCGGGGAACGCGCGGTAGACCTTGGAGAACGGGATGCGCACGCGCGCAGTCTATTCGGAGGGGTCCGGGCCGGCCCCGGGCCAGCCTTGCCCTGCGAAGAACCCGCCTCGCAGGAGCGGGCCACCACATCGCCCCCACTCCCCCTCCAGGATTCCCCAGATGTAAACGTTTACCGCCGCCCCACCTACCATTGCCCCCATGACCGCCAAACCCCGCTCCCACCGCGTGCCCGCCCCTTCCCGCCGGCCCCTGCTCGCACTCGCCACCCTCTGCCTCCTCCTCGCCGCCCGCGTGTCGCTCGCCCAGGCTCGGGCCGACCTCTCCGCCGACGCCTCCGCCTGGCGATGCATGCCCTCCGACGGCGTCGAAGCCTCCATCCGTGCCGACACCAGGCCGCTCGAACGCGGCCAGCCCGCGATCGCCTCGGACCGCCCCTGCCTGCGCCTCGACTTCAACTTCAAGTCCGGCGGCGGCTTCGTCGTCCTCCAGCGCGACCTCCCCCTCGACCTCCCCGAGAACTTCGAGTTCTCCTTCAACATCCGCGCCGCACAGGGCGCCAAACGCAACAACCTCGAGTTCAAGCTCCTCGACCCCGGCCAGCCCGCCGACCCCAAGGCCAACAGCGTCTGGTGGGTCATCAAACGCGCCATGGAGTTCCCCACCGCCTGGACCCCCATCGCCTACAAGAAACGGCACTTCTCCTTCGCCTGGGGCCCCAGCGGCGGCGCCCCCCTCTCCAGCCTCGCCCACGTCGAGTTCGCCATCTCCTCCAGCGACGCGAACACCGCGTGGACGCCCCTCGCGCCCTCCGACGCGTTGACCGTGGACTTCGGGCAAGCCCGCGAGTTTGGCGGCGTGCGGATCGCCTGGGGCGAGCAGCACGCCAGGTCCATCCCGTACCGCGTGGAACTCTCCACCGACGGCTCGCAATGGACCAGGGCGAGCGAGGTGCCGCCCGGCACGGGGCCCCTCGATCATCTCTTCTTGCCCGACAGCGAGGCTCGATACCTTCGCATCGGCGCCGCGCCCGGGTCGACCCGCGATGACGGGTCGATCCCGCCCCTCACGCCCCTCGCGGAACTCTCGCTCATCCCCATCGACCAGGCCAAGGACCGAAACACGTTCATCGCCACGATGGCCAAGGACTATCCGCGCGGCCGCTTCCCCCGCTGGGCCTACGCCGAGCAGAGCTTCTGGACCGTCCTGGGCGTGCCCGGCGACACCCACGAGGCCCTCATCAACGAGGAAGGCCAGATCGAGGTCGACCGGGGCGCGTTCTCCCTCGAGCCGTTCGTGGTCGCCGACGGCAAGGTGCTGACGTGGGCGGATGGCACGCACACGCAATCGCTCCGCGACGGGCATCTTCCGATCGCGGTGGTCACGCGGGAAATGAAGAACGCGGGGCTGCGACTCACCATCACCGCCGCCGCGTCGGGCCCGTCCGGCGAGTCGATGCTCGCCGCGATGTACGAGATCACGAATACAACCAACGCCGCTCGCGACATGGACCTGGCCGTGGCGCTGCGCCCCTTCCAGGTCAACCCTCCGTCGCAGTTCCTGAACATGGAGGGAGGCGCCTCCAGCATCGGACGGCTCGACGGACACGACGGAAGATTCGTCGTGGACGGCTCGCGCCTCGTCATCGCCTGCCGCAACCCGGGTGAGAACTCGCTTTGGCAGGCGGCCTCCACCGACGAGATCGTCGATCGCCTCGGAATCCCGGACGCGAGCACCGCCAGCACGGACGCGAGCGACCCGGACCGGCGAGCATCGGGCGCGTTCGTGGAGAGGTTCCACCTTGCACCAGGCGCGACGGCCACGCTCGGGATCGTCGTTCCGTTCGCGGGCACGTCATTGCCCGCCTGGTTCGGCAACACCATCAACGAGACCGCCCTCCGCGCCCTCTTCGACACCACCGCCCACCTCTGGTCCCGACAACTCGCCTCCGCCTGCCCACCCCCACCCCCCCCCCCCCCCCCCCAACGGGGCCACCAGGAACCCCCACCGGCCCACCAACCCCACAACCCCCCCCCCCCCCGCGTCCC
>JBGAOG010000063.1:11230-18185 GCA_044221985.1 Phycisphaerales bacterium | reverse complement strand
CGGGGGCCTCCTGGGGGGGGGCGACTGGGTCGGGCGGGGGGGGGTATCGTTGGTGGGGAGGGGGGGGTGCGGGGATTTCGGGTCGGCTGGGGAGGGGAGGCAAGCGTGGATCGTCGGAGTTTCCTGCGGCTGGGAGCGTTGGCGGGCGCGGGCGGGGTGCTGCCGTCGATGGCGGTGGGGGCGCCCCCGCGCGGGGAGGCGTCTCCGCGGCGTGGCACGGCGCGGAACGTCATCTTCATGGTCTCCGATGGGATGAGCTTCGGGACGTTCTCGCTGGCGGACCTGGCGTGCCGGGCGCGGCGGGGGCGCGCCAGCCACTGGGCCTCCCTGTTCGATCGACCGGGGGTGCGCCGGAGCGTGCAGAGCACGGCGTCGGCGGACTCGCTGGTGACGGACTCGGCGGCGGCGGCATCGGCGTGGGGCGGCGGGCGGCGGGTGAGGAACGGTTCGATCAACGTGGCGGCGGACGGGCGGCAATCGATGCCGCTGCTGGTGCGCGCGTCGCAGGCGGGCAAGGCGACGGGGCTGGTGACGACGACGCGCGTCACGCACGCGACGCCGGCGGGGTTCATCGCCAACGTCCCCAGCCGCAACATGGAGCAGGCGATCGGGGAGCAGATTCTGGAGCGGCGCGTGGACGTGGCCCTGGGCGGGGGCTCGAAGTTCTTCCCCGCCGAGGCGCTCAAGGCGCACCCGGACGTGACCGTGGTTGCGGATCGGGCCGGGATGCTGGCGGGCAAGGTCGGGCCGGGGCGCCTGCTGGGGCTGTTCGCCTCGTCGCACGCGCCCTTCGAGCTGGACCGGCCCGAGGGCGTGCCGACGCTGGCGGAGATGACCGCGGTGGCGCTGGCGCGGCTGGACGCGGGCGCCGGCGGGTTCGTGGTGCAGATCGAGGGGGGGCGTGTGGACCACGCGGCCCACAGCAACGACGCGCCGGCGCTGGTGAGCGAGCAACTGGCGTTCGACGACGCGCTTGGCGAGGTGCTCCGCTTCGTGGAAGGCCGCGACGACACGCTGGTCATCGTCACGACGGACCACGGCAACGCCAACCCGGGGCTCACGCTGTACAACCAGGAGTCCTTCGACGGGATGGCCCGGCTGGCCAGGGCGCGCCGGAGCTTCGAGTGGATCGTGGGCCGCCTGGGCGCGGGGGCGGACCAGGCGGCGCGCGCGCCGGGGCTGATCGAGGAGGCCACGGGGATCGCTCTCAAGGAGGATGAAAGGGCGATCCTCACGCGGGCCGTCGAGGGGCGGCGCGTGGCGCCCTTCGCGGCGCTCAACAATGCCACGAGCGTGATGGGCGGGTTGCTGGCGAACTACTTCGGGGTGGGGTTCGTGAGCGGGAATCACACGGCCGACGACGTCGAGCTGACCGCGTTTGGGCCGGGGTCCGAGCGGCTGACGGGGGCGATCGAGAACAGCGCGGTGCACGACCTGGTGTGCGAGGCGCTGGACCTGCCGCCGGGGAAGCTGCTGCCGGGCATGGACCGGGTGCTGGAGCTCAAGGACAGCGGGAGAACGGACTGAAGGAAGGGGAGGAGACCCGGAGACCGGGAGCGGGGGTGCGTGCCGCGACCGAAGGTTCGTCGAGGGCGCGGGGGCTGGATTACTGGTCGCGGGTGATTTCCACCCGGGCGCGGAGCCCGTCGTCCTCAAAGGTCAGCCCGAAGCGGGCGTGCCGGATCTGGCGGAGTTGCCCCAGCGTCGGGGTGAAGGGCCTGGGATCGCCCGGGTGCCCCAGGGCGCTGGATTCCACGGTGCCCTCGGCGGCGTTCCAGGAGTAGGTGCCGCCGGCGGGGCAGATGAGTCGCGCACCCCACCAGCGCTCGTGGACCTTCAGCGGATCGTCGCTGGGGAAGAGGCGTTTCCACTCGTTGAGGATCTCGATGTTGGCCCAGCATCGCCGGCGAACATCGTCGGCAAATTCGCCCATGCCCAGGGACTCGAGGGCGTCGATGCCGTCATTGCTCACATGGGCGGCGACGCTCTGGCCCAGCCACGGCGGTGCTGGCGCCGCGGGCGCGGCGTCCTTTTTCGAGCGTTCCAGTTCCCGGTCGATCGCCCGCTTGAGCAGGTCCTCGTTGAGGGTCACGACGAGGGCGCGGGGCATGGCGGCGTAGTAGACGCCCGCGTTGTCGAAGGCGTCGCCGCGGGCGTCGGCTCGCGCCTTCTCGGTGAGCCCCGCGCGCACGTAGGGCTGGTCGTGGTGGGTGCGCGTCTCCCACGCGATCATGCCCGGCGAGGACTCCTCGATCCACGCCCGCAACGACGCCAGGAACGCGGCCAGCTTGAGGGCTCCAGACACCTCGGCGTACAGCCCCACGGGCAGGCGACCGAGGTTGTGGGACATGAACTCCTCGATCTTCCCGGCCTGGCGGAGGTCCTTCCAGAACGGGTCCGCATCGGCGTACAGCGACACCGAATTGCCCAGCCAGCCCAGCGGATCGAGCGTGAGCTTGGGGGCCATCATGCGCATCATGCTCGCGGACTGCTTGAACCCCGCGGCCTCGTGGTTCACCGCCAGCACGAACTGGATGATCGACTCGTGGGGATCGCCGTTGCGGGCGTCGAAGCTCACGCCGCGCGTGATGTCGCTGAAGAACCGGTACTCGCTGCCCGCGATCAGCGGCATGATGGTCAGGTCGCCGGCCAGTCGCCGGCCCTCGAGGGTGAGGCGCACGCCGATGGGGTCGAACGCCCAGGACCAGTTGCGCTGGTAGTCGTCGCGCCAGCGCTGGTAGGCCTGGGCCTCGTCCCTGGCGACGCGGGTGATTCCCAGTTCGGCGACGGGCGTCAGGAAGTCCGGCGAGCCGTAGACGCTGGAACGCGCGCCCGCCGCGTCAAGGGTCAGATCGCCGATGGTCCGCATGGGGACGTCGGAGGTGACCGGCGCGGGCGGGGCGTTGCCGCGCTGCAGCTCGGGCAGGTGGCGCGCGGTCAGGTCGCAGAGAACGGCGGCGGCGCGGACGCGCCGCGACGCCCCGATGCGCCACTCGGGGCCGCACCAGCGTCGGATTGCGGGGTCGCTGATGAAGAGGAAGGCCGTCTCGTCCTTGTCGCCCAGCGTGTAGCGGTTGCGGAAGAACGCGTACTCGTCCAGCCCGGCGATGGCCGGGACCTTGCCGCCCTGCGCCGCCGCGAGGCGCTCGATCTGGACGCGCGAGTTGGCGAGGACGACGGCGTCGCCGACGATGCCCAGGTACGAGCTGGCGGCGCGATCGGGCGTAACGCGGACGTCGCAGGCGACGCCGGCGATCTCCTCGCGCCGCAGCGCGACCTTGGGGGCGTTGAGGGCGATCTGGGCCAGGAGCAGCGTGCGCAGGGCCTTCGCGTCGCCCGTCTCGAAGAGGACGGCGAGGTCGGTGCCGGTGGGGAAGTACGGGTCGGAGCCGGTGACGGCGACGCTCCTGACGAGCGAGGGGCCGATGGCGCGGGCGAGGGCGCCGGCGGAAACGCCCAGTTGCCTCTGGTAGCGTGCGGGGAGCCCGGCGTCCTCGCTGCGCCGGGCGAATCCTCGGAAGAGCGGGAGCTCGTGGTCGGTCGTCTCGTCGAGCACGCTCACCATGGCGGCGAAGGATGGGAAGAAGATCGCGTGCTGGTCGTGCGGGATCAGCGAGGCGAGCGCGTCGAGCTTGGGATTCGCGCCCGCGAGGCGGGCCTTCCAGTCCATCGCCGGCACCGTGATGCCCGAGATCCCCGACACATCGACGAGGTCGTCGCCCGCGACGGGCGCGTTCCCGGGGGCGGGGGCGGGGCGATCCGGCGGCAGCTCGCGGGTGAGCTGCAGGTTCTCGCTCACGGCGCGTCCGCCCGTGAACAGGGCGTAGGTGTCGTCCAGGCTCGTGCCGCCGTCCACCATCTGCCGGTTGTTCAAGGGTGTCACGCGGGCGTCCTCGGGCAGTTCCTTGATCGCCATGTCCGCCTGGTGGCGATACCACGCCGAGCCCGGCCCGCCCTGGCGCCACCGCGACTCGTAGTATGCGGCCTTGGCGTCGAAGAAGTCCTGGCGTGCGTCGGGCGAGGCTTTGCCCTTGGGGATCGTGAAGGCCACGCGCACGAGCTTCTCGCCCGTGGGATCGGGGACCCAGAGCCACCCCGACGCGTCCCGCTCGTCGGGCACGCGCGCCACGATCATCGCCGTCGCCCGGTTCCAGCCGCTGCCCCAGGACGTGAAGCGCCGTGCCCCGTTCGGGCTGGCCACGGGCGACTGCACGTAGGCCTCGCCCCCGGCGATCGTCGCCCGCGCGTGCAACGTGCCCACCGTTCGCCAGTTCGTCGCCTCCCCCGGCGCGGGGATCTCGCCCTGAGTGATGGTGGCGTCGCCCAGCGGCACGGCGTAGTACGCGTCGCCGGCGAAGGCGAGATGGGCGAGGACGCAGACGGCGGAAAGGCAGAAGGTGGTGCGCATCGGAGTCTTCCTTGAGATTTAGTGTACACTAACCAATCTCAGGCCATTTGGCAAGTGCGGTTCGTGGTCGGCGCTCGGGGCTTGGCGGCGAAGCTCGCGCGAGCCGCGCCCAAGCTCCGGCCCGCACGTTCCCTACGATGGTCCCGCAATGCCCGAACAGCCTCCGCACATCCGCAACTTCTCGATCATCGCGCACATCGACCACGGCAAGAGCACCCTGGCCGATCGGCTTTTGCAGGCGACCAACGCCGTCTCGGCGCGCGAGGCGCGCGAGCAGATCCTGGACTCGATGGACATCGAGCGCGAGCGCGGGATCACCATCAAGGCCTCGGCCGTCACCGTGTTCCACCGGCACAAGCTGGGGTCGAAGACCGACGAGCTGGAGACGGAGTACGAGGCGCCCGTGGACGACGGCGCGGACGTCGCGTCCGGCGGGCCCAGGCACAAGACGAAGAAGGGCGAGTCGGCCGAGGCGCACGGCGACCTCTTCATGCTCAACTTCATCGACACCCCCGGGCACGTGGACTTCAACTACGAGGTCGCCCGCGCCCTCAAGGCGTGCGATGGGGCCATCCTCGTCGTCGACTCGACGCAGGGCGTGCAGGCCCAGACGCTGGTCAACGCCTACCTGGCGGTCAACGAGAACCTGACGATCGTGCCGGTGATCAACAAGATCGACCTGCCCAGCGCCCGACCCGTCGACGTTGCGATGGAGATCGAGCAGACCCTCGGCTTCAAGGCCGAGGACTGCATCCTCGTCTCCGCCAAGACCGGGCAGGGCATCCCCGAGCTCCTCGCCGCCATCTGCGAGAAGTTCCCCCCGCCGCGCAGGCCCGTCATCAAGGAAACCCGCGCGCTGATCTTCGACGCGGTCTACGACGACTACCGCGGCGTCATCGTCTACTGCCGCGTCTTTGACGGCGAGCTGAAGGTGGGCGACAAGATCCGCATGATGGGCGTGGGCACGATCTTTCCCATCACCGAGATCGGGAAGATGAACCCCAAGCCCTACCGCCTGCCCGAGGGCAAGGTGGGCCCGGGCGAGACCTGCTACATCGTCGCCACCATCCGCAGCCTCAAGGACGTGCGCATCGGCGACACGATCACGCTCGACATCCACCCGGCGTCCGAGCCCCTGCCGGGGTACCAGCCCCCGCGACAGATGGTCTTCTGCGACTTCTACCCGGCGACCAGCGAAGAGGGCAAGGGGAGCGACTTCGAGGAGCTGCGCGACGCCGTCGAGAAGCTCAGCCTCAACGACTCGTCGTTCACGTTCATGCCCGTCCACAGCGAGGCATTGGGCTTCGGCTTCCGCTGCGGGTTCCTGGGCCTGCTCCACATGGACATCATCCAGGAGCGCCTGGAGCGCGAGGGCGGGGTCGAGATCGTCCAAACCGCCCCCACCGTCTCGTACCACGTCCTCGTCCGCGGCACGGACACGATCGTCGGCGCCAACGGGCAGGCCCTGCGCCCGGTAGACCTTGAGCTTCTGGGCGGCTCGGCGATCCTCCGCAGGCCCATCGCCGCCGGCGCCAGCCTCAACCAGATCGAGGCCGCCAACCTCGCGCGCCTCGGCGAGCTCAAGAAGAAGTTCAACGTCCCCGAGAACGCCCAACTGCTGGAGGTGCACAACCCCGCCGACCTGCCCGACATGGGGCACATCATCGAGGTCCGCGAGCCGATCTGCCGCGTCGACCTGATGATCCCCGGGGAGTATGTCGGCGACGTGATGAAGCTCTGCATGGACCGGCGCGGCGTGTACAAGAACCAGTCCTTCGTCTCGTCGACGCGCGTGATGGTCAGCTTCGAGGTTCCCCTGGCCGAGATCATCTACGACTTCTTCGACAAGATGAAGGGCATGACCAGCGGCTACGGGACGATGGACTACGAGGTCATCGAGTATCGCCCCGACAACCTCGTCAAGCTCGACATCCTCATCAACGGCGACCCCGTCGAGGCCCTCGCCGTCATCGTCCACAAGGACCGCGCCCAGCAGCGCGGGCGGGCCCTGTGCGCCAAGCTCCGGGAGCAGATTCCCAGGCACCAGTTCGAGATCCCCGTGCAGGCGGCCATCGGCGGCAAGGTCATCGCCCGCGAGACGATCAAGAGCTACCGCAAGGACGTGCTGGCCAAGTGCTACGGCGGCGACGTGAGCCGCAAGCGCAAGCTCCTCGAAAAGCAGAAGGAAGGCAAGAAGCGCATGAAGTCCATCGGGAGCGTGACGATCCCCCAGGAGGCCTTCATGGCGGTGCTGGACCAGGGGGACTAAGGACCATACAAGCGTTCACGTGGAGCATGTTCCGCCATGAAGGACCAGTATTTCGGCGATGTGAACGACTTTCTGAAGTACGGACTTCTCCGAGCACTCGTAGCCCGCGACAAGCTCAGCCTCGGTGTGAGTTGGATGCTAACACCGTCGAATGGGGGCACCGACGGCAAGTTCTTGGAGTACCTCGGGCGGCCTTCGATCTTCCAGCACGGCGAGCCATCGAGCGCTTCTTCGCCAAGCAGCTTGAAATCGAACTGATCGACGTCGCGCTCCTCGAG
>JBGAOG010000063.1:0-11220 GCA_044221985.1 Phycisphaerales bacterium | reverse complement strand
ATGTGTTCGATCTGCTGCGTCGATGCGTCCTGCAGGATCGAGATCGTCGTACTGCCCGCATCGAGGCATCACGATTGCTCGGTGACGCCGAGTTCCAGTCTTCGATTCTCCACGATGACCGTATTGCACGCGACACGTACTTCGCCGAATGTGCATCCCGGCTGCACGGCCGAGATCTGATCTTCTTCGATCCAGACAACGGTCTTGAAATCCCCAGCAAGCCCATTGGACGCAAGGGCAGCTCGAAGTACCTCTATTGGATCGAGGCGTGCGCAGCCTTTCGGTCGGGCTCGTCGATCCTGATCTACCAGCACTTTCCGCGGGAGCGGCGAGACTCATTCACCAACCGCGCGGTGCGAGAGCTTCGCCGACGCACCGGTGCTGCAGCCCTGCTGACGTTTACAACACCCAGAGTCCTGTTCCTGCTGGCGGGACAAGAGACTCACGCGGCTTTCTTTCGTCGTTCATTGCCCGTGCTTAATGCGACGTGGCACGACTGCATCGTGGGGACAAACCATCCCGTCGATCATCAGATCGAGCCAATCGGACGTTAGATACTCCTTTTCCATCGCGCAATTCCGCGCCGTGCAGCGACCGCCATGAAGTTCACCCTCGGACGATTCATGCCGGGAGTTGCAGCGGGGCGACCAGCCCATCTGCATTGGTGACCAGCCGGCACCGTGCTGCACGACTGCATCTACCGTGCCAGTGAATACGATCCCCGTGGACGACGCTTGGCCATCTCGTTGAGTTGGCCTTCATGGCGGTGCTGGATCAGGGGGATTGAGCGGAGCCGGGTGCCTCGCGGGAACCCGGGAGTTGCCGCCCCCCCGGAGCCCGAGGGAGTTGGATTGGGCGTGGCAAGGACGGAACCGCCGATTCGTGCCCAACGTATCCTTTGGCTGGAAGCTCGGGTCCTTTGAGGGCTCTCTGACTTCCGCGTGGGAGGTGCGTGATGGCGTATGACTTTGTGCGCTGCGCGTTGGCGGCTCTGGCCGTCGGATTGGGATCCTGGGTTGGCAGGCAGAGTTCGGCGCAGGAACTCCACCTCGTAGCGGACCTGAACCAGGAGAGAAGCGCGGAGTTCGGCCGCGGGGTAAACGTTGGAAGCAAGCTCTTCTTCAGTGTGCGAGCGGGGTCCCAACCTGAGGCCGTTCACTGGATCACCGACGGGACCGTCGCGGGCACCCGGCTCATCGAACTCCCCGAATCGATCCGCCGCCAATCCATCGCCGGGGCTGAGGCAGTGGGCGAGGTTCTCGTGTTCAGCATGAACTCGCCCCCGAGCCTGTGGGCCTACGACACTACGAACGACACGGTTCGCCGGATCGCGGTCGAGGTCCGGTGGGGGCCCTGGGTGATCGGCCCGTGGGTGCTCTACGGTTCCGGAGGGCCGACGGGCCCGGCCACAGGTTGGCGCCTGAGGCTGGATCAGGGCTCGGCCCCAGAGCTGCTTCCGCCACAGATGCCCCTGCCCTCCTTCCCCAGCGTCGTCGACGGGGCGATGTACTTCACCGTTCGCCCGAACTCCGAGAGCCCGGTACAGCTGTGGCGATACGACCCCGACAGCAACACGGCGCGGGTCGTCGACTCCGGGGTGGCGCTCTGGAATTTCCTCGGTTCCACCCCCGTCGCCGGACGATACCTCCTCGGGTGGGAATCGAGCTTGGACCGCACCTGTTGGGTCTACCGGTACGACACGCAATCAGGCACCTCCAGCCGCACCCTCTTCCTCCAGCGAAGCGATTGGTATGAGGCGGGTCCCATCGTCGCGTTCGATCGATGGATCATGCGCTGTGGCGGCGTTGGTGGAACCAACTGGGCTCCCCCGTTTCTACGCACGTTCAACCCCATATCGGGAACTATTTCGAACACGCAGGTCGAGTGGGGCTGGTACTCCCCCCGCAACTTCGGTCTCACCAGCCGGGGCGTGTACCTCTCCATGTACAACCGGGGCTCGGGCACGGAGCTGCACCGCATCCGTCCCGACGGCGGCGTCGAGTTGGTGTACGACATCATCCCGGGAGCCGGCGGCGCCTGGGCGGGCGATGCGTTGTGCCTGGGCGCGGGCGACCGCTGCTACTTCGACGTGGACGACGGTGTCCACGGGTCGGAACTCTGGGTGCATGACGAGACGACCGGAGAAACGCGGCTCGTGCGCGACATCCGCCCCGGGGCCGACGGCTGCAACCCGTGGGCGGTGGGGACGCTCGGCGGCGTTCTCATCTTTGTGGCCGACGATGGCGTCCACGGAAAGGAACTCTGGCGCAGCGACGGTACCGAGGTCGGGACCTTCATGCTCCGCGACTTCGAAACGGGGACCGACGATTCGAACGTCCGGAACTTCGTGGCCCTTGGATCCCGCATCGTGTTCAGCGCCTCGTCGCCGGAGGGAGGGCGCCGGCTCTACGGCGGATCCGCCACGGGAGATTCGATCATGGCGCTCACGCCGCCGGCATCGGGCGGGGCGGTTTCGGGCGATCTGCCGACCATGCGGCTCGGCGACCGCTGCGTGTTCGTTCTCCCCAATGGTCACCCGGCCGGCGTGGGGTATGGCGTGACGGATGGGACGCCGGAAGGGACCCGCGTGATCACGATCGCTTCGGGGTGGTCGCTGGTCTCCCACGTCGCCCTCGACGACCACCGCTTCGTGTTCGGCATTGAGCGGACAGATGGGGCCCAGCTCTGGATCAGCGACGGCACTCCAGCAGGAACCCAGCTGGTGCGAGACTTTGGCCCCCCAGGGCGATTCGGTTCCTATTCGTTGGGATCCATGGCCTCGTGCGACGGGCGAACCTACTTCAGATTCGCAATGGCGCCCTACGGATCCGAGCTTTGGCGCACCGACGGGACGAGCGAGGGCACGGAACAAGTGGCGGACCTGGCGCCAGGCACGGCAGGTGCGTTTCCGAGATCTCTAACACCAACGCCCGAGTCCCTGTACTTCGTGGGGACGACGGAGGACGGGGACACGCTCTTCCGGCTGCGATGCGGCGATAGATCACCCTCGGCCCTCCTTGCGTCGCCGGCGGTGCCCATGTTCATCTCGATCACCGGGTTCGCGGGCGGGAAGCTCCTGCTGAATCTGTTCTTCTCCTCCATCCCGGTCATCCAATCCTGGTCGTACGACCCAGCGGCCGATCGCTTCGAGTTCGTGTCGTCCACCTACATCCCGTCGAACATTGGTGGTGATCCGCCGAGGGTGCTCAGCGACGGACGAGCGCTGTACTTCACCCACAGTGACCTGTCCTGGAACTACCGCCCCTACGGATACGACCCAACCACGAATGCCATTACTCGGTTGCTTGCAACTTCGCCGACATACATCTCCACGGGCAGCCCCGCGTTCCTCGGTTCCATCCGCGGCAAGATGCTGTTCACGGGCGACGACGGTGTTCATGGGCATGAGATTTGGACGACCGATGGCCCGGCGGGACCCGCTCGCCTCTTCCTCGACATGGTCCCGGGCCCCAATAGCTCCTTCGCGACCAGCGCCCGCCTGGTCGGCGACCGCCTCTACATCGCCTGCACCACGCCCGCGTACGGCGCGGAGCTCTACTGGGTCCAGATCTGCCCGGCGGACTTTACTCTCGACTTTGCCGTCACCGTCGACGACGTCGTCGGGTTTGTTGGGGCCTTCGAGGCCGGGAGCAGCGACGCCGACCTCGACGACGGCTCGGGCACGATGACGCTCGACGGCGCCGTGACGATCGAAGACCTGCTCTTCTTCCTCGACCGCTTTGCGACCGGGTGCTGAACGATCGCACATGCGACGCGGCATCGCTCGTCGCGATCCCCTGGGCTGCGGCCCCGTGGAATCCTGCCGCGCCGCATCGGGTTGCCGCGCTTGATACGGGGAGTTGCAGTTCCTGAGGGGGGCCGGGCAGCCCCTCCGCATCGTGATTCACTCACCGCCCCGAGCAACCCATCCCGCGTTCCGAGGTACCATCCGGATCGTGTTCACCGCCTGCTACATCCTCGCGGGGCTGCTCTCGATCTGGGGCGGGTGCCTGGTGGCACGGGTCCTTGCCAATCGCCTGGAGCACGGACTCTTCCGGCGTCGGGCGCGGGCGGCGGGCGCGGACCCGACGTGGACGCCGCCGATCCGGCGATCGGGGTGGTGGGCCTGGATCGGGGTGATCGCGCTTGCGATTGGGGTGGCCGCTGGCGTGGTGGCGGCGCAGGCGGAGCTGGAGATGACCTGGGGGGGCTGGGGTTCTCCGGTGCGGAGGGCTGGGCTGGCGGCGTTCTTGACGCTCCTGACGCTCGGGCTGGGGATGGGCATGGGGCTGGTCGGGCTTCGATTCGATCCGTCGCGCGGTCGTCGGCGCTGCCCCAAGTGCTGGTACGACCTGTCCGCGACCACGGGGCGCCTCTGCCCCGAATGCGGTCACGAATCGCCGAGCGAGCGGAGGCTGTTCTCGACGCGCCGCAGCCGCGGGACCGTGGCCCTGGGTCTGTGCGTGCTCCTGGCGGTTCCGGTGGGCATGCGCGTGCGCGGCGCGGTGCTGTACGGCTGGATCGGGGCGGTGCCCACGAGCCTGCTGATCCCGGCCTGGGCGCTGGCGCCGAGCATCTTCGGCGACGGCGTGTCGTCGGTGGCGGGGGGGGTTTCGGGGCCGCGCCCTGGCGGGCTCCTCGGTCGAATCAACCGCGGCGAGGTGTGGCGCTGGCAGGCGGCGTGGGTCGTACACGTCTGCCGGCGCACGCTGGAACACAGCGAGGACGCGCGCGAACTCCTCGGGGCGAGCCAGATCTACAACCCCGCCCGCGCCGTGGCGAGGGACGAGCTGACCGTGGCGGAGGACCCGCCCGGCATGGGCAGGCCTGGCCTCGTCCTCAAGCTGCTGGACCAGCTGGTGAGCCCCGATCCAGGCGAGCGTGCCACCGCGGCAGCGCTGCTGCCGTTCTTCGGGAGCGCGTTCCAGGGCACGGACCCGGACACGACGCGCCTGCGAGCGGCGATGCTGGACGTGGCGCTTGGGGCGGATGATGTGGCCGGCACGTGCGCCCTCCAGGCCGCCGGTTGGGTGGACATGCGGGACCAGGACCTGGACCGCCTGGCGGAAGCGGTGCGATCGCCCACGGTCGGCGCGCAACGCCGCTGGTGGATGGTGAGCATCCTGGCGCGGCGCGAGAGCCGCTCAGGCGGGCGCCTGGTCCGGGCCCTCGAGGACCCCGACGAGCGGGTGCGTGGCATGCTGCTGGAGACCGCGGGCGGCATGGTCGACACCGGGCCCATCCGCGAGAAGGTGCTGAGCGCGATCGCGTCGGACACTCCCGGCGCGGCCGGTCGAGCCGCGCTTGGGCTCGCCCGCATCTGGCATCGGGATCGAGCGGAGCGCGACGTGATCCTCGCCCGGGCCCGGCGGGACACGGCCTCGGCGGGCGCGATGGCGCCGGCGCTGGACCTGCTTCTGGGTCAGGGCAGGATGCCCGGAACGGACATGGCTTCCGTGCTTCCCGCGTTGGTGGACGCGCTGGGCTCGGCCAACGACGAGGAGGTCGGTGCGGCTCTCAGGTGCCTGTCGCGCATGGACGCCGGGTTGCTTGGCACGACGCCGGGGCTGCCCGCCGCGGTGCATCGCGTGGCCGACGACCCCGGGCGGTCCGCCCGCGTGCGGGCCACGGCGCGCACGCTGTGGATTCATCTCCCCGGCACCCGGTAGCCGTTGTGCGGTCGGGCGCGAGGCGATGGGTGAACCGCGAGTCAGGCGTCGAGCTTGCGCAGCCCCAGCCCGAACTCGGCGAGGCGCTCGCGGATTTCCTTCAGGCTGGTGGCGCCGAAGTTCTTGACGCCCATGAGCTCGGCCTCGGTGTGGCTGGCCAGGTCGCCCATGGTCTGGATGCTCAGCAATTGCAGGGCCTTGCGGGCGCGGACGGAGAGTTGCAGCTCGCTCACCGGCTTGGCCAGGAGCACCTCCTGCCCCGTGCCCTTGTACTGCTCCATCAGGGCGCGCCGGGCGGCCCGGTGCGCGTCCTCCAGCCCCTGGCCCAGCTTCAGGCCCTTGGCCGTGAGCATCTTCTTGATCTCGAAGAGGCTGGTCTCCCCGAAGTTCTTGTAGGCCATGAGCTCGGCCTCGGTGATCTTCAGCAGGTCCCCCAGGGAGCGGATGCTCATCTTCTTGAGGCATGTGCGGGCGCGGACGGAGAGCTCGAAGTCGGTCACGGGCGTGTCGAGCAGGGCCTTGCGCTTGAAGGCGTCGCGGTCGGCCTCCTCCTCGATCACCATTTCCTTGCTCGCCTCCACGTCCTTCATGTACAAGCGGGCGCGGACGTGGTTGGGGTTGGTCTCGAGGATCTGGCGCAGGCAGCGCTCGGACGCCGCCACGTCCCCGCGGTCCTCGTGCAGCACGGCGAGGTTGGTCAGGGCGTTGATGTGGGCCGGGGCTTGCTGGCAGCAGCGCTCGTACAGGACCACCGCCTCGTCCTCCTCGCCCACGAGGTCCAGGTGGAACGCCAGGCGGAACAGGGCGGCGGGGCTGTCGGGGTCGGCGGCCAGGGCCTTGCGAAGCTCCGCGATCGCCGCCACGCGGTCGTTCTGGGCCTCGGCCTTGGCGGCGCCCTCCAGGTGCTTGCCCGCGGTCGCGGTGTCCCTGCGGGTCGCGGTCGACGAGCCGATCACGGTGTCCAGCGGATCATGCGCCATGCGCCAAAGCTCCTCGTGGTCTGTGCTTGCGTCGCCCGGGCGAAGCGATTCCGCCCGCGCCGGGGACGGGGACAAGCGTAGGCGCGTCGCCGGGGCGCAGGCCCCGAACGCCTCCCGAGCGTCAGATCCCGTCGGTCGTGGAACTCTCGGCGATCTCGGCCCCGGTCGCGGGCGCGGCGTGCACCAGGCGGATGGTCTTCCACCGCCCAGAGGTGAAGCGGAACAGAAGGAAGAGGCACAGGATGATGATGTACGCCGAGGCGGCGATCCATGGGCCCAGCGATTCGAGTCGCGGCGCCCAGCGGATCATCGCGGCCCCCCCGCCCACGATCACGCTCCACGAAAGAACGACCGTGGCCACGCCCGGCACGGTGGTATCGCCCGCTCCGCGCAGGGCGCCCGAGAGGACCATGGCCCCCGCATCAAAGAGCTGGAAGGTCGCCATGGCGACCATGAAGTTGCGCCCCAGGTGCAGGAGCGCCTCGCGCGTGCCCGGGTCGGCGTCCCCGGGGATGAACGGGCCCATGAGCGGCCCGGGGATGAGCACGAACAGCAGGGCGCAGCAGCCCATGTACGTCGCCGCGAGGCGCACCGCCAGCCACGTGCGCTGCTGGGCCACGTCGGGGCGGCCCATGCCCATGTACTTGCCGACCAGGGCGGTGCACGCCACCGACAGCCCGACGGCGGGCATGAACGAGAGTTGCATGTACCGGTGGGCGATCCAGGCGGCGGTGGCGTGCTCGTCACCGAAGCGGCTCACCAGCCCGATCATGAAGAACCCCCAGCAGATCATCTCGTTGCCGAACATCAGGGCGGCGGGCCAGCCCAGGCGGAGCAGGTCGCGGACGTGCGTCCACGAGACGCGCCACCCGTCGCGCGTGCCGAATCTGGCGTGCAGCCCTGGGGAGAGAAAGACGCCCAGGGGTATGGAAAGCTCGATGAGCGTGGCCAGGACCGTGCCGTAGGCCGAACCGGCGATGCCCTGGGGCGGGATCTGGAGCGCCACGGCGAGAGCGTGGCTGAACGTCCCCAGCGGGCCCAGCCCCTGGGCCTGGGGGCCGTCGCCGAAGATGAGCACGCAGTTGAGCACGAGATTGAAGATGTTGGCGACGATCCCGGCGACCATGACCACGCGGGCCCGGTGCATCCCGTAGTAGAACTGCGAGAGCGAGCGTGTCCACAGGGTGAGGACGGCCCCGCGCAGCAGGATCTGCCCGTACTGGGCGGACATGGCGGCCTGCTCGGGGCTGGTCTGCGTGAAGTGCTCGAAGATCCAGGGCAGGGCGAAGGACAGGGGCACGAGCACCGCGAGCCAGTACGCGGCGGCGATCCAGAGCCCGTTCCACACGTACGCCGGGCCCTTTCTCGGCGTGCCGGCGCCGAAGTTCTGCGACACGTAGGTGTTGATGACCTGGAGCGCCCCGGCGGCGAAGGACATGGGGATCCACGCCGACAGCCCCCCGTTGCCCTGGGCCCCGTTGTAGATCGGCTCGGGCCCGATGTGCGAGACCACCCAGCTGTCGGCGAAGACCATCAGCGTGTACGACGCCATGGTCGTGACCGTGGGCCCGGCGATGGCGAACATCTCCCGCAGCGGATGTTGCGAGACCGTGGGGCGATCGCCCGGATGTGCCGCCTCGCCTGACATGGATGCGTTTCCCCCGCCCGGTGGAGGTGGAGCGTAGAGGGCCCCCACGCCCCAAAAAGGAGAAGACCCGGGGATGGACCCGGGTCTGCTCGTGACGCGGACAGCGCCCATGTCGCCGGGGCGAGAAACCCGGCGGCCCCGGCGGCGCGCGAGAGCCGCGAGGGCGAGATTCGGCACGTCCGCGGATGGTCCCGCGGGAAACGCGGAGCGGGGGCAGGAGGCCGAGCACCAACCCACTCCCTCCGGGGGGTCGGGTCGGCCCCATGCCGTTCCGCTACCCATCAGATACACGCGCTGGCGCCAAATGCCAGCGAAGTTCCAGAATGATTTTCCGGCGCGCGGCTTCTGGCGTCGCGATGCTGGTCCAAAGCACTCTGGCACAAGCACTTACGGACCTATCGCAGGATTCCCCCTATTTTCACATGGGTTTCGTGGTATATTGGAGTATGTAATCCTGTGTGCCCGGGCGAGAGCCCGGGGGAAGGAGACAAGACATGGATCGCTTCACCCTCGGCGTCGGGTTGCTCGCCCTCGTTGGCATCGGAGTTGTCGCACAGGGGGGTGACAGCCCGGGCGTGGATCGCCCGTTGCGGATCCTCCCGCCGGACGAATCGCGGTACGAGCCCAACCTCGGCTTCTACCACAGCTGGGGCGGCGGGCAGTTCCTGCTGCAGAACCCCATCCACGACATCTACACCGGCGGCTTGCTCCCGCCCCCGCTGGGCATGACGCAGATCCACTCGTTCCAGTCCGCGGCCGGCGGGACGTTCGTGTATCCCGGCGGCTCGATGCCCGTGTCCATCTTCCCCGCGCCCGTCAGCGTGCGGGTGACGTGCTCGAGCGAAACCCCCACCACGGGCACCTTCCAGACCGAGATGCTCCAGCTCGATCTGACGGCGCCCGGCGGCGTGATGATCCGCGAGTCGCCCACCAAGCCCTCCACGGGCCAGACCACCATCACCGACATCGGCGGGGGGATGTACCACATCGACAGCTTCTTCGACGTGTGGACTGAGCTCTCCCTCGACGGCGGGGCGTCTTGGATCCCCAGTGATTACGCCACCACGATGTGCCTGGGGCCCATCCCCGCGCCCGCCGGGGCGGGGGTGCTGGGCATCGCCGGCCTGCTGGCGATGCGTCGGCGAAGGTAGGACTGCGAGGACTTCCCGTGCTGTTCGCTAGCGCCCGGCGTTCCACTCAGCGCCGGGCGCTTCCCTTCTTGGGGAGATCGCGGGGGCTGCGGAGAAGAACAGAGCGGCGCGGAGGGGAAGAAGGGGCGTGCGTCGAGGGCGTTGGGCGCAGCGACCCGGACCTTCGCGGAATCTCGGGGCCGGCGTCCATGGAAGCAAGATGCACGCATCTTGCGGCAGGACCATGAGCTCCGTGCGTCTCCGCTCCCCTCCGCGATCTCCTCGACTGCGCATTCACAATCGCGCGAGGATGTCCAGCACGCCGTGCGCCTCGCGATGGGGCGAGACGTAGTCGGCCTTGCGTGCCAGGGCCGGGTCGGCGTTGGCGGGGCAGCCGAAGAACGCGACGCTGTCGCGGATGGCCAGGTCGCTCATCTGGTCGCCGATGCCGGCGAGGCGCTCGCGCGCGAGCCCGGTGATCTCGATCAGGCGCCGGATCCCGCTGGCCTTGCTCACGTGGTCCAGGTCGCAGTTGATCCACGCGACGGTGTTCGACACCCGGAACGGCCAGCCCCGCGCGGCGAAGGTCTCGCGCAGCAGGGGCAGCAGCGAGAGCAGGTAGGGCGTGTCGGGGTGCCACAGCGAGATCGACGCCGTCTTGCCCGGCTGGATGATCACGCCCTTGGGCAGGAGCACGTCCTCGATCCACATCGTGGCGTCGCGCACGGCGGCGCGGTGGGCGGGCGTGATTGCGGGGTGGATCAGGAAGCGGTTGTCGCGGGGGTCGTAGAGCCACACGCCGTTCTCGGCAACGCACGGGAGCGTGGAGTTGGCGAGGAAGCGGCACATGGCCTCGGCGAAGGGCTGGGGCCGCCCCGAGCAGACGGTGAGGACGGGGCGGTCGAGGTCGCGGATCGCCCGCGCGTTGTGCTCGGCGATCCGGACGAGGACCTTGGCGTCGAGGGGATCGGTCGACTCGGGACCCAGGCACCCGTCGATGTCGCAGATGACGGCGTCGAAGCGGCGAAGTGTGGATGGATCGGGCACGGGCGAGTGTAGAAGAGGGGGACTCAACACGGAGGGCCACGGAGATCACGGAGAAGAGAGCAGGGGAGGAGGGGAGCAGGGGAGCAGGAGAGCGGGAGCCTACTGCACGGACAGAATGGCATCCTCCGCGGCTTTCGCATCAATGGACAACTGCACGGGATCCGCACCGTCTGCCGCGGGCCAACGAGCTTGATGCCCCTGCCCTCAACCCGGCCAGTCGCCCCGCTCGCCCCACTTCACGAAGACATCGTTCTTGAAGAAGAACCACTTCTCGTCGCGGGCGATGTAGCCGTACGACTCGCGTCGGTAGCGGCACTTCTCCTCGAGGCGGACGCTGTAGGCGTCGAAGGTGTCCGCGCCGGTCCGGCGTTCCACGAAGGTCGCGTTGGGGAAGAGCTCCCGGAACTGCTGGACGGTGGTGGTCGGCGTGAGGCGCGCGATCTGGGCGGCGTGGCGCGAGCGGACGGTGGGGAGGTCGGCCGTGGTCTCGACGACGGGCAGCGAGCAACGCTCGTCGCCGGTGAGGTGGATGCGCGAGGCCCCGCCGCCGGCGTAGGCGGTGCGAGGGCCTTCCTTGGCCGAGTTGCCGATGGCGACGACGCAGCCGGGCAGGAACGCGATGCCGTGATCGAACATCGGGATCGCGACGTTCTTCGCGAGGAGCACCGTCGGCTCGCCGGTCTCGCGCGTCTGCACGAGGACCTCTTGGGCTTCGATGCCGACCGCGCGAAGCAGCGTGATGAGGA
>JBGAOG010000062.1:0-18186 GCA_044221985.1 Phycisphaerales bacterium | reverse complement strand
GGTCCTCCTCGCCGACGAGCCCACGGGGAACCTCGATTCCGCCAGCAGCCAGAAGCTCTGGGACCTCCTCGCGGAGCTGGCCCGCGAGCGGCGCATGCTCGTGGTCATGGTGACCCATGAGCCCGCGGCCGCCGTCAACTGCCGCAGGATCTTCGTGCTCGCCGACGGGCAGGTTCGCAGCACCATCGACACGGAGGGGCTCGATGCGGCCGGCGTGGCGGCTCGCTACCAGCAGTCTGTACGAGCGGCCTAGCCGCAGCCTCCTGCTCGTCGCCGTGGTGGCGATGGCGGCGATGCTGATCGCGGCGGTCGGCGCCGCGCTCTCGTCCGTCCGCGGGGCCATCGAGGGACGCGTCGAGGCCTTCATCGGACGCGGGGACCTGCGGGCTCGCTCCACCGGACGAAACGGGCTCTTCGACGCGTCCGTCCTCGACACCATCCGCGGCTGGCCCGAGGTCGCCCTCGCCGGGGCCAGGCTGGAAGCCCCCCTCGCCCTGCGCTTCGGGCACGCCGTCTGGGTCCGGCAACCCCAGGACGCCGCCTCGGGCCAGGCGGGGACGTGGAAGCGCGAGGTGCAGGTCTACTCCGTCTCGGCCGTCGGGTTCGGAATCGACCCCGCCGTCGAGCCGCGCCTGCGCCCCCTTCGGCTGGTCGAAGGTCGCCTGCCCGCGGCCGACGATGAGATCGCCATCGACACCGAGCTGGCCAAGCGCCTGAACGAGCGTCACCGCGGTTTGGTGAACATGGGCGCCGCGATGTCGATCCTCGCCAGCAGCGCGACGCCCGCGCTTTCGAAGGCCGACGTGGGGCCCGAATTCGTGCGCAGCGCCGCCGAGGCCGACGCCCTGACCCGCAGGGCCGCCCTCGCCGTGGGAGACTCCATCCAGTTCCTTCGCTTTCAGAAGGAACCGCTCACGCTGAAGGTCGTCGGCCTGGCCGCCCAGCCGCCCCTGGGGGGCAACCCGCAGGGGTACATGACGGTGGCGGGGCTCGCCCGCGCGACCGGGCAGCCCGGGAGGATCTCGCAGATCGACGTGCTCCTGACCGAGGGCCACCAGCCCCGCGCCCAGGGCGTGGTGGACGCCCACGCGGGCGATCTCCCCTCCACCGTCCTCCTCCAGACCACGCAGAAGGTCACCAGCGGGCTGGACCGCAACCTGCGCACCAACCAGATCGGGTTCGTCCTCGCCTCCACCATGTCATTCCTGGCCGCCGGGTTCATCATCATGACCGGCATGAGCACCAGCGTGGTGGAACGCCAGCGCGAACTGGGGATCCTGCGCTGCATCGGCGCTTCGCGCCACCAGTTGGCGGGAGTGCAGGTGCTCTCGGGGGCGATGCTGGGGGCCGTGGGGGGATTGGCGGGCGTTCCCCTGGGGCTGCTGGCCGCCGGGATCCTGATCGAGCACTACAAGGACCGCATCGGCGCCGACCTGCGCTTCGACGCCTGGCGCATCGGCTTCGCCCTGGCCGGGGCGATCTTCGCCGCGGTCGTCGGCGCGGCGTTCCCGGCGTTCCAGGCGTCGCGAGTCTCGCCCCTGACCGCCCTGGCCAGCCGCGCCGTCGCGCCCCGGACGAGGACCATCGTCCTCATCACGCTTGCCGGGCTCGCGGGCGTGCTGATCCACATCGGCGTCTTCACCCTGCTGCGCGGGGGCAACGTGATCTTCCTCTCGTACCTGGCCCTCGGGCTGCCGGGGTTGATGATCGGGTATTTCTGCCTGGGCGTGCCGGGGATCCTGGTCGCGGTGCGCCTGGTCGGGCCGCTCATCGAGCGCGTGCTGGGCGTGCCGCGCAGGCTCCTCACCCGCGGCGTCCGCGCCACGCCCTACCGCTTCGGCTTCACCGCCGGCGCGATGATGGGCGGGCTCGCCCTCCTCGTCGCCATCTGGACCCAGGGCGGAGCGACGCTGCGGGACTGGATCGACAAGATCCAGTTCCCCGATGCGTTCGTCGTCGGCCTCAACCTCTCGCCCGAGAGCCAGCGCAAGCTCGACTCCCTCCCCTTTGTCAGGGGCACGAGCAGCGTCGCGAAGCAGGTCGTCGAGACCGACGCCTTCGGCCTGACGGGCCTGATGAAGATCAAGACCTTCTTCATCGCCTTCGAGCCGCGCTCGTTCTTCGAGATGAACCACCTGGAGTGGGTCCAGGGCGACCCCGCCGCCGCCGCTCGGCGCATCGAGGAGGGCGGGGCCGTCATCGTCGCCCGCGAGTTCCTCGTCGCCCGCGGGCTGGGCGTGGGGAGCACGTTCACCTGCCGCGACTCGGGCGGGCGGGAGCACTCCTTCGAGGTCGTGGGCGTCGTCACCAGCCCCGGGCTCGAGATCATCAGCGACTTCTTCGATGTGGGCGTCGAGTTCCAGGACCAGCGGATGCACGCCGTCTTCGGAGGCCGCAAGGACCTCAAGCAGCGCTTCGGCAGCGACAGCGTCGGCATGATCCAGATCGCCCTCGCCGACGACGTCGACGACGAGGCCGCCCTGGACAGGATCCGCGAGGAACTCACGGGCGGCGGCGTCCTCAACGCCGGCAGCGGACGCCAGATCAAGCGCGACATCGTCGGCTTCGTGGGCACGACCCTCAAGGCCACCTCCCTCATCGCGGTCTTTGCGATGGTGGTCGCGGGCCTGGGCGTGGCCAACCTGATCGTCGCGGGAATCCAGTCGCGCCAGTTCGAGTTCGGGGTCCTCCGCGCCATCGGCGCCCCCCGCGGGGTCCTCACCCGCCTCGTCCTGGGCGAGGCCCTCCTGGTCGCGCTGGTCGCGTGCGTCCTGGGCACGCTGATGGGCCTGCAGGGTGCCTTCGGCGGCGCCCGCTTGAACGAGGTCCTCTGGGGCCTGCTGATCGCGCCCAAGCCGCCGCCCGGACCGATCGCGGCGGGGTGGGGGTTCGTCCTGGGCGTGACGCTGCTGGCGGCGGCACCGGCGGTGCTGTGGCTGGCGCGGCGCCGCCCCCGGGACCTTCTGGGCGCGACCAAGGGATAGCCGCGAGCGGCGCGCGCCTCGTCGATAGCGCCCGGCTCCCCCTATCCTCCGCCCGTGCCCGTCCTCACCGGAACCAGCCTGTCCCTGTCCTTTGGCGAGCGCCCGATCCTGCGCGACGTCTCGCTGTCCATCGAGGACATGGACCGCATCGGGATCGTCGGGCGCAACGGGACGGGCAAGTCCACGCTCCTCAAGATCCTCGCGGGGATGCTCAAGCAGGACTCGGGGACGGTCTCGCTCCAGCGGGGGTGCCGCGCGGGGTACCTGACGCAGGACCCGGTGCTGGACCCCGAAGAGACCCTGCTCGAAGCCGCCGAGGGCGCCTTCGAGCGCCTGCACGCCATCCACAAGCAGCTCGACCACGTCTACGAGCGCATGGCCAGCGCCCAGGGCGATGCCCTCGAGGCCCTCATGCGCGAGCACACGCGCCTCGAGGCCGAGATGGAGGCCGCCGGCGGGTACGTCGTCGAACACAAGATCGAGGAAGTCCTCCACGGCGTGGGGTTCACCGACGCCCAGTTCGGGATCCTGACGCGGAACCTCTCCGGGGGGCAGAAGGGGCGGCTCTCGCTGGCCCGCCTGCTGCTCGAGGCCCCCGACGTTCTCCTGCTCGACGAGCCGACGAACCACCTCGACATCGAGGGGCGCCTGTGGCTCGAGGACTTCCTCAACACCGAGTACAAGGGCGCGGTGCTGATGATCAGCCACGACCGCTACCTGCTCGACCACGTTGTGAACCGCATCATCGAGGTCGAGCAGTGCCGCCTGATCGACTATCCCGGCAACTACGAGGCCTTCCGCGAGATCCGGGCCCAGCGCCGCCTGACGATGCACCGCGCCTACGAGGCCCAGCAGAGCAAGTTCAAGAAGGAAGAGGAGTACATCCGACGCTTCAAGGCCGGGCAGCGCGCCCGCCAGGCCAAGGGCCGCCAGAGCAAGCTCGAACGCGCCAAGGCGGAGTTCACGCTCGAGCGCCCGATGGAAATGTCCGTCTTCGCGCTCGAACTCCCCAAGGCCGAACGCACCAGCGACGTCGTGCTGGCGGCCCGCGGGGTCTCCAAGAGCTACACCAACGACACCGGCGAGACCAAGGTCCTGTTCAAGGACCTCGACCTGGTCGTCAACCGCGGCGAACGCTGGGGCATCATCGGGCCCAACGGGGCGGGCAAGACCACGCTGGTGCGCGGCGTGCTGGGCGAGCTCGCCCTCGACAGCGGCACCGTGCGCCAGGGCACCAACATCAAGACCGGCTACTACCGCCAGTTGCACGAGCACATCCCCAGCGACACGACCGTGTGGCGATACCTCCAGAACGTGATCATGAAGGAGGCGCCCCAGGCCGCCTTCAGCGAGCAGCAGGCCCGAAACCTCGCCGGCGCCTTCCTCTTCTCCGGCGACGAGCAGGAGCGCGACATGGCCCGCCTCTCCGGCGGCGAGCGCACCCGGGCCGTGCTCGCCGGGCTGCTCGCCAGCGCCAAGAACGTCCTCGTCCTCGACGAGCCCACCAACCACCTCGACATCCCCTCCGCCGAGCGGCTCGAAGATGCCCTCGCCCTGCCCGACGAGGACCACGACGGGTTCGACGGCACGCTCATCCTCATCAGCCATGACCGCGCCCTCATCGACGCGACCTGCGACCACCTCCTCGTCCTCGATGGAAAGGGCGGGGCGGAGGTCTTCCTCGGCGGCTTCACCCAGTGGCACGAGAAGCACACCCAGCACCAGCGCGAGCGGGCGGCGGTCCAGGCGAAAGAAAAGGCGCGACGCGAGGAGTCCGAACGCAAACGGCGCCAGGTGGAGGACGCCAGGCAGCAACCGCCCGCCCGGGCCGCCAGCGCCGGGCCCGCCGCCCAGGCGACGGGCCGACCCCGGTCCCCCGGGGGCGGAGATGGCCCGTCCGCCAACGCCCTGGCCCGCCTGCGCACCGATCAACTCGAACAGAAGATTGAGAAGCTCGAGACGCGGATCCGGGAGATCGACAAGGAACTGCTCGACCCCGGCGTGTGGCGCGACGCCAGGCGGTCGCACACGCTCTCCGAAGAGCGTGCCAGGGCCGCCGCCGATCTTGAACCCCTCGAATTCGAGTGGGCACGCCGGGCCGAAGAAGGATGATCAGGCCCGCGGCCCCGCGCGTTCATTCCCACCGCGTCACGTGCCAGCTCTTCTTCCCGCGCCGCAGCGCGATGATCGACCCGTGCAGCAGGTCCGTCGTCGTGGCCTTGTCGTCGGGCCCGACCTTGCGCCCGTTGAGCGTCACCGACCCGCCCGTGAGAAACTCCCTCGCCTCACGCTTGCTCGCCGCGAGCTTGGTCGTGACCAGCAGGTCCGCCACCGGCACCCCGCAACCGCCCAGCGTCGCCTTGTCGTGGCGGCTGCCGGGCACGCTCGCGAACACCTCCCGCAGCGTCGCCTCGGGCAGGCCCGCGATGTCGCCCGAGAAGAGGGCCTTCGCGGCCGCCTCGGCGTGCGCCGCCTCGGTCGCCCCATGCAGCATCGTCGTCATGTGCTGCGCCAGGGCCCGATGCGCCTCGCGCGACCCGGGGTTGGCGGCGTGGCTCGCCTCCAGGCGTTCAATCTCCGCATGGTCGAGCAGCGTGAAGAACCGCAGGAAGCGGGGCACGTCGGCGTCGGCGGTGTTGAGCCAGAACTGGTAGAACGCGTACGGGCTCGTCCGGTCGCCCGTCAGCCACACCGCCCCGCTCTCGCTCTTGCCGAACTTGCCCCCGTCGGCCTTCGTAACCAGGTGGCTCGTCACGCCAAAGGCCCCCTGCTCGACGGCGTCCGCCCGCCCCGCCGCAAGGTCGCGCTGGGCATACACCTTGCGGATCAGGTCCGTCCCCGCCGTGATGTTCCCCCACTGGTCGCTGCCCCCCATCTGGATGGTCACGCCCTCGCGCTCGTAGAGGTGCAGGAAGTCGTACGCCTGCAGGATCATGTAGCTGAACTCGGTGTAGCTGATCCCCTGGTCGCGGTTGTGCAGCCGCTCGCGGACCGAGTCCTTCTGCACCATCGCGTTGACCGAGAAGTACTTGCCCACGTCGCGCAGGGCCTCGAGGTAGCCCAGCCTGCCCAGCCAGTCGATGTTGTTGACGATGCGAGCGGGGGCCTTGGACCCGGGGGCGAAGTCCAGCACCCGTGCGAAGATCCGCTGCTGCGCCTCCACGTTGCCCGCCACGAGCTCGGGCGTCATGAGCTGGCGCTCGGCGCTCTTGCCGCTGGGATCGCCGATCAGCCCCGTCCCCCCGCCCGCGAGGACCACCGGCTCGTGCCCGCATCGCTGGAAGTGCGCGAGCAGGATGATCTGGATCAGGTTGCCCACCGTGAGCGAGTCGGCCGTGGGGTCGAAGCCGATGTACGCGCGCCGGCGCCCGCCGGCCAGGTGCCTGGCCAGCCCCGCCTCGTCGCTCGCCTGGTTGAACAGCCCACGCCACTTGAGTTCGTTCAGGAAGGGATCCGTCATGGGACGCAAGGGTAGCGAGGGAGAAGCAAGGCCATGCGCTGGGCGTGCCGGGCAGGAGGCGCGCCAACCCCAACCGCGAGCGAGGGCCCGTGCGGAGGCCTCAGGCGATGGGCCTTCCCCCTCGGCCCATATTGGCCCCTCTTCCCGGCGCCCGGTGACCTGCTCCTCAACACCCGCCCTCGTAATGCCCCAGAAAGTACAGCAGATCGTCGATCGTCACCGCACCGTCGCGCGTGCCCGTGCCGCTCCCGTCGTCCAGGTCCGCCCCCGCGTCCCCGGCCTCATACCGCCCCAGAAAGTACAGCAGGTCGTCGATCGTCACCGCGCCGTCGCGCGTGCCCGTCGCGGTCCCGTTGTCAAGGTCCGCCGGGCAGCACGCCGCCACCCCCAGGGTCGCCGCGCCGCTGGTCACGCTCCCGCACAGGCCACCCACCACGCAGTCGTAGCTACCGGCGTCCGCGCTGGAGAGCCCCGAGATCCTGAGCGAGGGCTCGTTGGCGCCCTCGATGTGCCCGGGCTCATTGGCCACGGGCGTCCCCGCGCGTCGCCACTGGTACGAGAGCGACGAGTACCCCGCCGCGGGCGTCACGCTCATCGCGGCGCTCCCGCCCGCGCAACCGACGACCGACGCGGGCTGTCGCGCGATCCACACGACGCCGTCGCCCGTCCACCGCGAGAAATACGCCGAGACCTGCCCGTCGGCGGTGTAGAACGTCCCGCCCGCGACCAGCTCGGGCCCCGCGCTGAGCAGCGCCGACACGCTCCGGTCGGTGCCCCCCATCGGGTTCCAGATCGAGCCGTTCCACGCCGCCACGTGGTTGCCCTCGAACGCCCCCGCCGCCACCAGCAGCCCGCCGTGCTCCGCCAGCGCGTACACCGCGTCCGTGAGCCCCTCGCCGACCTCCATCCAGCTCACCCCCGTCCAGCGCGCGATGTGGTTGGCCGCGATCCCGTCGGCCGTCGTGAAGAGCCCGCCGGCGTACAGGTTGCCCTGGTACACCGCCAGCGCGAAGACCTGCCCGTCCATCCCGGAGCCCATGGGGTGCCACGCGGCGCCGTCCCAGCGGGCCACGAAGCTCGCCGGAGATCCCCCGGCGTTCAGGAAGCTCCCGCCCGCGACCAGGTCGTGGTCGTACACGCACAACGCCGTCACGTTGCCATCGACGCCCGTCCCCAGCGCGTGCCAGCTCGTGCCGTCCCATCGCGCCACGTGATTGGCGGGCGTCCCGCCCGCGCTCGTGAACAACCCGCCCGCGTAGAGCGCGGCGCCGTCCACCGCCAGCGCGTACGCGAACATGTTGAGACCCGTTCCCAGCGCGTGCCAGCTCGTGCCGTCCCAGCGCGCGATCCGGTTGGCCGGTGCGCCGCCAGCGTTGGAGAACTGCCCCCCCACCACCAGCCCGCCGTTGTAGCCCACCATCGCGCGCGCCATCGCGTCCAGCCCCGACCCCATCGCGTGCCAGCCCGCCCCGTCCCACCGCCCCACGCGGCTCACCATCGCGCCCGTGCCGCCCTCCCACGCCTGAAAATCACCGCCCGCGATCACCTGCCCCTGGAAGAACCCCAGGCTCGTCACCGGCCCGCTGGGTCCATCATCGCCAAGGTCGCTCCACGCCGATCCGTTCCACGCCGCCACCGCGCTCACGTCCAGCGTCCCCGCCCGCGTGACGTTTCCCCCCACGAACAACGACCCCTGGAAGGGCAACAGCGAGTAGACCATGGGCGAGCTCTGCACCGCCGCCACGCCCCCCCCGACGCCGCTCCAGCCCGTGCCATCCCACCGGGCCACCGCCGACGCCGTCGCCCCGCCCGCCGTGGTGAACATCCCGCCCGCGTACAGGCTCCCGTTGAGCGAGGCCAGCGACAGCGTCAGCGCGTTGAGCCCGGCCCCCAGGGGCTGCCACGCCGAGCCGTCCCAGCGCGCCACGCAGCTGATGGGCGTGGCCCCGCTGGCGGTGAAGTACCCGCCCGCGTACAGCGCTCCATCGTGCACCCCCAGCGCGAAGGGCGAGCCCCCGCTGAATCCGTCGCCCATGGGCGACCACGACGCCCCGTCCCAGCGCGCGATCCCGTTCACCGTCACCCCGTCGGCGGTCGTGAACTGCCCCCCGGCGATCAGCGAGCCCTGGTGCGATGCCAGCGCGTACACCACCCCGGTCCCCACGCCGTTGCCCAGCGCGTGCCACGACGTGCCGTCCCACGCCGCCACGCGATTCGCACTCACCCCCTCGACGCTCGTGAACGCCCCACCCGCGATCAACCGCCCTTCGTGCACGACCAGGGCGTTGATGTACGAGCCGAAGCCCGTGCCCCCGGGCACCACCGGCTGCCACGAGCCGCCCGCCAACTTGGCCATGCGCCGCACCGTCTGTCCGTCGGCCGTCGCGAAGATCCCCGCCGCGTACAGCTCCCCGTTGTACACCGCCAGCGCCCGCACCTCATCGCTCATCCCCGCCACCCCGAGCGGCTTCCAATGCGCCCCGTCCCACATCGCCACCATCGCCGCCGGCGTCCGCCCCGCGATCGCGAAGAAGCCCCCCACCACCAGGCGCTCCGGCTCCGAGCCCGCTCCATCAGGGTCCCACGCCACAGCGCACCGCACGTTCGGCGGGAACGGCAGGTGCCCCTGGCCCAAGCCCCGGAACCCCGTCCCGCCCAGCCACGAGCCCGAGCACGTGATCTGCGCGTGGACCGGCGCCGACGCGAACGCCAGCAGCGCCCCCATCAGCAGCGCCCACCTTGACATCGGGAACCGACCCGCCCTTTGAGAAACCGTGCACATGGGTGCCTTTCGGCGAAGAGGTCAACCGCGGTAAACGAGCACATCCGTCGGCCCGCGCCCGCGCGGTCCGGCGGCCCCTGACCCCATTCCCCATGCTGCCCCGTATTCTACGCGGGTGCCCCCCGCGCCCGCCCGGATTTCGCCATGTGCGGGCCGATTCCCCGCGTCCGGAAACCCGGCACCCGACCCCGCCGGCCGATCCCTCCCCCCGGGCCGACGCTCCCGAGGGCGCCTCTTGCCCCCGGTGTGCCGCGACGGCGCCCGCCGACGCGACCTGGCGCACGCCGACCATTCAGCTCTTCTTGGCTACCCCCCCGCGCCGCCCGCGCCTGCCCGTCAGCAGCCAGGTCGGATCCACCTCGAAACACTCGACGAAGCGCGAGATGAACCGGATGCCCGGCTCGCTCTTGAAGAGGCAGTACCGGCGCAGGGTCTCGTGGTTGAATCCGACCTGCCGCCCCAGCTCGCGATACGACATCCCGCCCGTCACCGCGTTCACCCGCTCGATCAACCCGATCCACCCCTCCAGCCCGCGCGTCTTCCACTTGTTTCCCGTGGGGAGGGTGGACCTGGAAAAGCGAGCCCGCTTCCCGGCCCGAGGCCCGGGCTTGCGTCGTGGCTTGGTCATGATGGACTCCTGGACTGCAGGCCGCGGATTCCCCCCGGGCCCCGGTGTCTACATCTTCTTCTTGGGCGCGCGCGCCGGCTTGGCGACCTTGGCCGGGGCCTGCTCGGGGTTCGGGAGCGCCGCCGCCAGCGCGTCGCACTGTTTGGCCAGCGCGAAGTCCTGCACCGTGATCCCCCCGCTGTCGTGCGTCGTGAGCGTCAGGGTCACCTTGTTCCAACGGATGAGGATGTCGGGGTGGTGCCGGGCCGCCTCGGCCGCCTCCGCCACCTGGCCCACGAACCGCATCGCGTCCGCGAAGTCCCGGAACCGGTAGGTCCGCTGGATGGACTCTCCCGCCATCCCCCACTCGGCGACGCCCTGGAGCGCCTGCTGGACCTGCGTTTCGTCGAGCTTGGGACTGGGCATGCCGACCTCCGAGATTGGGAGCACCGCGCCCCGGCCCCGCCCGTCCCGTGGGACCGGGGAGGAGCGGGAGTGTACCGTCCCCGCGTGGACCCGACCCCCGCCACCCCCCTGCGGGCCCATGCTCCCCAGCCCGGGCCTACGTCCCACCCACCGCCACAGGTCACCCGCCTGGCCCCCTCGCCCACCGGTGCCCTCCACCTCGGCAACGCCCGCACGTTCCTGGTCAATTGGGCGCTGGCGCGGCGCCTGGGCTGGCGGATCGTCCTGCGCATCGAGGACCTGGACGGGCCGAGGGTCAAGAGCGGCGCCATCTCCCTCACCCTCGACCTCCTCGCCTGGCTCGGGCTGGACTGGGACCAGGGGCCCATCATCCAATCGCACGACACCGCGCCCTACGCCCAGGCCGTGCGGACGTTGGCCGCCCGAGGCCTGGCGTACCCCTCGGACCTCTCGCGCGGCGAAATCGAAGCGGCGGCCTCGGCGCCCCAGCAGGGCGCCCACGAGGTTCCCTTCCCCGCCTCACTCCGCCCATCCCTGGGCCCCCGCGATTTCGCGCCCACCGAATCGAACTGGCGCGTCGCCGTCCCCGATCAAGAGATCACGTTCGTCGATGCCTTCGCCGGACGCCAGGCCCGGCGCCCGGCCCAGACCGTCGGCGATTTCATCGTCTGGACCCGGCGCGGGCAGCCCAGCTACCAGCTCGCCGTCGTCGTCGACGACCACCGCCAGGGCGTGACCCAGGTCGTGCGCGGAGACGACCTGCTCGATTCCGCGGCCCGCCAGCTCCTGCTCTACCGCGCGCTGGGGCTGGGGCCCGAGCCGACCTACACGCACCTGCCGCTCATCCTCGGGCCCGATGGGCGCCGCCTGGCCAAGCGTCACGGGGACACGCGACTGGACCTGTACCGCGCCCGGGGCGTCTCGCGCGAGCGGGTGATCGCACTCCTGGCCCGCTGGTGCGGGATCGGGGGCCCGCTCGGGGCCCTCTCCCCGGGCGAGTTCCGCGACGCGCTCGACCTCAATATCATCCCCCGATCCCCGATTACCTTCACCCCCGAGGACGACGCATGGCTGCTCGCAAAGTACTGACCACCGCGGTGTTGACCCTGGCGTGCGCCTCACTCTGGGCCTGCGACCAGCCCACCAACCCCGCCCCGCCCAAGGCCCAAGCGGCGCCCAAGCCCGCCGAGTCCAACACCAGGACCACGCCCGCGAACCCCACGCTCAGCGTCGAGAAGGTGGTGATCGCGGGCAAGACCTTCAAACTCGAGCTGGCCGCCACCAACGAGCACCGCTTCCATGGGCTCTCCGGGCGCACCGCCATCGCCCCCGATGGCGGGATGCTCTTCGCCTTCCCACCCAGCCAGGTGCAGGTCCAGGGCTTTGTGATGCGCGACTGCCCGATCGGGATCGACATCATCTACCTCGACCCGACGGGGCGGATCACGGCCACCGCCAAGATGGTCCCAGAACCTGAACGTGAAGCCGGGCGAGAAGATCGAGCTCGACCTGGACCGGCTGAAGAAGCTGGCGCAGTAGGCCGATGTTCGGGGCGAGATGCGCGCTGCCAACCTCATCTTTTCGTCCCCCGGCAATCTCGAGAACGCCTGGGCCCGGTGGGTCGATCCGCTGCGTGCCGCCTGGCCCGGGCTCGAACGCCCCCGCGTGACCTGGTCGCCCGTGGACGAGTTCGTGCGCGGGCTCGAGGGGCGCGAGCCCCACGAGGGAGAGAACCTCCCCGCCGCGGCCCTCGTGGTCCTGGGCACCAGCGACACCGGATGGACCGTCGACCGCCTCGTGGAGGGGCTGCTCTCGCGCCAGGTGCCCGGCATCGTCCTGCTCCCCGATCCCACGCAGTGGAGGCAGTTCCAGCGCCACGGCGTGATCTTCGAGCGCCTCGACGCCGATCCGCGCGTGCTCGCCGCCATGCTCTTCGCCCTGGCCGAACGCCAGAGCGCCCTGGACCTGCTGCAGCGCGAGCTCTACGTCGCCCAGCGGGCCCAGAGCGGGTTCCGCGCCGAGATGGACCGGCTCCACGACGAGCTGCACATGGCCGCCAGCGTCCAGCGCGAGTTCATTCCCACGGCCCTTCCCGCCCTGGGCGAGCTGGACCTGGGCGTGATCTTCCGACCCAGCAACTACGTCAGCGGGGACATCTACGACGTCGAACGCCTCGACGATCGCACGGTCGGGTTCTTCATCGCCGACGCGGTGGGCCACGGGGTGCCCGCGGCCCTGCTCACCATGGTGCTGAGCCACAACCTGACGCTGACGGAGCCGACCGACGCCGGGCGAGCCCGGCGCATCGTCGAGCCCGCGCGCGTCCTGGGCACGCTCAACGAACGCCTCTGCCAGGCCCGCAGCATCAACGGACGCTTTGCGACCGCCCTCTACGCCACCGTCGACCTGCCCACCCGCACCGTCACCCTCGCCGGCGCGGGGCACCCCGCCCCGCTCATCGTGGGCCAGGACGAGAACCGCGCCATCGAGACCGAGGGCCCGCTGCTGGGCGTCTTCCCCGACGCCGTCTTCCCCCAGGTCAGCTTCACCCTCGCGCCCGGGCAGACGCTGCTGCTGTACACCGACGGGCTCGAGGCCGCCTTCCTGCAACGCTCCGACGCGCCCGATCCGGCCCGTCGCTCGATGTACCGGCACCTCGACGCCCTGCGCGAGGTGATCGCGCGCGAGCGCGCGCACGACGTCGCCGCCGCCATGGACGACCTGGGCGCCCTCCTCGACGAGCAGGCCGGCTCGCTCCACCAGCTCGATGATGTCACCGTCCTGGCCATCCGCCCCACCGCCGCCCAGGGCGCCCTGCCCAGGCTCGAGCCCGCTCGGGCCACCGCCGCCTGAGTCGCGGCCCGCTCACCCCTGGCGCACGTCGCTCTCGATCAGCCCGTCGGCCAGCGTGATCACGCGCCGGGCCCTCGCCCCGATCTTCGGATCGTGCGTCACCACGATGATCGTCATTCCCCGCTCGCGAAGGGCCTCGAACAGCCTCAGGATCGCCTCGCCCGTCGCCGAGTCCAGGTTCCCCGTGGGCTCGTCGGCCATGAGCACCACCGGCTCGACCACCAGCGCCCGCGCGATGGCCGCCCGTTGCTGCTGCCCGCCCGAGAGCTCGCGCGGGCGGTGGTGCATCCGGTCGCCCAGGCCCACCTGGTCGAGCACGACGGCGGCCCGACGCGACCGTTCCACGCCCACGACCCCCTGGTACATCAGCGGGACTTCCACGTTCCCCTGCACCGTCAGCTCGGAGATCAGGTTGAAGGCCTGGAACACGAATCCGATCTTCCGCCCGCGGTAGGAAGAAAGTTCCTCGTCGCTCATGGTCGCGACGTCGCGCCCGTCGAGCAGGTACTCTCCATCGCTGGGGCGGTCCAGGCAGCCCAGCACGTTCATCAGCGTGCTCTTGCCCGACCCGCTGGCGCCCATGACGGCCACGTACTCGCCGTGGCGGATCTCCAGGTCCACGCCGCGCAAGGCCTCGACCATCACGCTCCCGTCGGGCTTGAAGTACGCTTTGCGCAGCCCGCGCAGGCGAACCACCGCGGGCCGATCGGCCTCGGACGCCTGGCTCGGTTGGGTGGCGAGGGAGGTCACGGGGAGGTGTCGCGCGAGCGGGATGGGTGCCTCACGACCCCGCGTCCGCCAATTGCAGGCTCGCCAGGGCCGTGAGCGGATCGGGCGCGAAGGAGAAGAGCTTGTCCAGGCCCGTCACCTGGAGCACCGACCACACGTCCGGGCCCACCGAGCAGACCCGCAGTTGCCGCCCGCGCGAGCCCACGGCCGTGCGCAGCTTGAGCATCTGCCCCAGGTTCGAGCTGTTCACGTACGAGACCCCGGCGAAGTTCAGGACGACGTGGGGCATCGCCTCCCCCCCGCCCTCGGCGCGCTGGATCAGCGAGCCCAGCTCCTCCGAGAGCGCCGGTTCATCCAGCAGCTCGGCGACCATGATGTTCTCGGACCAATCCGTCGGCATAGCGTGCGCCCGTTCCACCCCGCGTGGGTCAGGGAAGGTACGCACCCCGGGCCCGACGCGTTCGACCCTTACACCCCGCCTTCGGGAGGGGCCGGAGAGGCCGGCTCGTCCTCGTCACCCTCGGGGGCGGTGGCGGCGGCGATGACGGCGTCGCCCTCGTGGAGCGAGACCACGCGCACGCCCTGGCTCCCGCGCCCGCACTCGCGGATGGTGTCGGTGGCGGTGCGGACGAGCTGCCCGCCCTTGGTGATGACGACCACGTCGTCGCCGGGCATCACCGCCAGGGCCGCCACGCTGCGACCGTTCTTGTCCGTGACCTTGATGTCGGCGCGTCCCTTGCCCCCGCGCGACTGGGAGCGCATCTTGCCCGCCTCGGGCTGGACGCGGTACTCGTCGATGGGGGTGCGTTTTCCGTAGCCGTGCTCGGTGATGGTGAGCAGGCACAGGGAGGTATCGCGCGTCACGCCGTCGCCCTCGGCGTCCTTGGTCATGGGCACGCGCACGACGCCGATGACCTCGTCGCCCGCCTCCAGCTCGATGCCCTTGACGCCCGCGGCCGAGCGCCCCATGAGGCGGGCGTCCTCCTCGCTGAAGCGGATCGCCATGCCCGAAGCCGTGGCCAGCAGGATGTCGTCCAGCCCATCGGTGAGCGCCACGTCCAGCAGGCTGTCACCCTCCTTGAGCCCCACCGCGATGATCCCGCCCTTGTTGACGTTGCGGTAGTCCTTCAGGGGCGTGCGCTTGATGATCCCGTGCTTGCTCACGAAGGTGAGGTAGTTGCTCCCCTCCTCGAAGTTCTTGACGGCCAGGTAGGCGCAGGTGCGCTCGCCCTCGCGCAGGTCGATGAGGTTGACCATCGCGCGCCCCTTGCTGGTGCGCGACATCTCGGGAACCTCGAACACCTTGATCTTGAAGACGCGCCCGGTGTTGGTGAAGCAGAGCAGGTCGTCGTGCGTGCTGGCGACGAACAGGTGCTCGATGAAGTCCTCGTCCTTGGCGTCCCCGGCGCGGATGCCCTTGCCCCCGCGACCCTGCGAGCGGTACGTGCTCAGGGGCACGCGCTTGGCGTACCCCGCGTGGCTGATCGTCAGCGCCACGTCCTCCACCGGGATCAGCTCGGCCAGCTCCACCTCCGCCCCGGCGTCCTCGATGACCGTCCGCCGCTGCCCGGCCTTGCCCCCGTAGCGGGCCCGCATCTCCTCGCAGTCGGCCTTGATGATCGCCAGGACCTTGGCGTGGTCGCCCAGAATGGCCTCGTACCCCTCGATGTCGGACACGAGCTTGGCGTACTCCGCCACCAGCTTGTCGATCTCCAGCGCCACCAGCTGCAGCAGGCGCATGCTCCCGATGGCCTCGGCCTGCACCCGCGTGAGGTGGATCGTGTACGCGCCCTCCCCGTCACGCGAGATGTTCCCCTCGCGACCCCAGCGGTGCATCGGGAGCCTGGACAGGTCCGCCTGGCCCGGGCGGATGCGGTACGCGCCGGCCATGAGCTTGCGGATCGCCTCCTCGCGGGTCTTGCTCGATCGGATCAGCTTGACCACCTCGTCGATGTTGGCCACCGCGAAGATCTTGGCCTCCCACACGTGCGCCTGCTTCTTGGCCTCGCGCAGCAGGAAGGCCGTGCGACGCCGGATCACGTCCACGCGGTGCGAGACGTGGCAGTCGATCATCTCGCGCAGCCCCAGCGTCCGGGGCTGGCGGTTGACCAGCGCGATGTTCTGGATCGAGTAGCTCTGCTGGAGCGGGGTGAACTCGAAGAGCTGCTTCTCCACCATCGCCGGGTCCACGCCCTTCTTGAGCTCCACCACGATGCGCGTCTGGGCCTCGCGCCCCGACTCGTTGCGCACGTCGGCCACGTCGCTGATGCGGTCCTCCTTCACCGCGTCCACGATCGACTCCACCAGCGTCTTCTGCCCCAGCATGAACGGGATCGCGTCGATCACCAGCTGCTTGCGCTCCTTGGCCCCGGGAACATCCTCCACGTGCGTCGTCCCGCGCAGGGTCACCTTCCCGCGCCCGGTGGCGAACGCCTCCACGATCCCGCGCTTCCCGTGCACCACCCCGCCCGTGGGGAAGTCCGGGCCCTTGATCCCCTGGCGCCTCACCTCGCCCTCCACCACCACGTCCTGCATCAGCTCG
Source organism: Phycisphaerales bacterium (assembly GCA_044221985.1). Classification (GTDB taxonomy): domain Bacteria; phylum Planctomycetota; class Phycisphaerae; order Phycisphaerales; family UBA1924. Next base: position 1,803 of record JBGAOG010000062.1, on the reverse strand, counting down.
GGAACCGTGATCTGCGGGTTCTCCACCACACGGATGATCGAATCGAACACCTCCACCGGGTTGTGCGGCGGCAGGCTCGTCGCCATCCCCACCGCGATCCCCACGCCCCCGTTCACCAGCAGCTGCGGGAACTTCGCCGGGAGCACCGTCGGCTCCACCAGGCGATCGTCGTAGTTCGCCTGCATGTCGACCGTGCCCAGGTTCAGGTCGGCCAGCAGGTCGATGGCGGCGTGCGTCATCCGCGCCTCGGTGTACCGCATCGCCGCCGGAGGGTCCGGATCGATCGAGCCGAAGTTGCCCTGGGGGTCGATCAGCGGGACGCGCATCTTCCAGTCCTGCGCCATGCCCACCATCGTCGGATAGATCACCTGCTCGCCGTGCGGGTGGTAGTTGCCCGACGTGTCGCCGCAGATCTTCGCGCACTTGAGGTGCTTGCGCCCGGGGAGCAGGTGCAGGTCATTCATGGCGACGAGGATGCGCCGCTGGCTGGGCTTGAGCCCGTCGCGGACGTCGGGCAGGGCCCGGTCCATGATCGTGCTCATCGCGTACGTCAGGTAGCTGTCCTGGAGCTCACGCTGGATCTCGAGGTCGAGCACGCGCCCCTGATTCTCGGGGACGCCGGCGGGAAGCTGCGATTCGGACATGCCCTGCTCCTCCTTCCCCGGCGCGGCGGCACCGCGGCGCTCACCCGCCGGGCGCGCCGATCCGTCGGCGCGCGGGCGCGGAACGCGGGGAAATCTCGTCGCCCAATACTAGGTCGTGCCCCGCACCAACGCCCCGAAGAAAATCCGACCGGCCTCGCTGTAAGTGCCTATTTACCAGGGCTTTGCGCCGGCGATGGTGCCGCGGCGGCCTCCCGGGAAAGGGACCGCAACGCCGTCAGCGTCTCGCACGTGGCCAGCAGCCCAAACGCCGTCGCGTCGCCGGGGAGTTTCGCCTCCCATGGGCTGGAGCGCACGCCCCCCGCCACGCCCTCGGGAGCGGCCGCCGGGTACAACTGCAGCGACGCCTCGTCGACCATCAGTTGCCGCACGAACCTCGCCCCCGCCAGCACCGGCCCGGCTCGCCCGGGCGCGTCCCGGGCCGGCGTCAGGCGCCCGTCGCCCAGCATGGCGGCCAGCGCGCACAGCCCGCGCGCGCTGTGCCACGTCGGCAGCATGCTCCCACGCGATGCGCCCACCAGGCCCCCGACCATGTCCGCGTCCTCCCCGCCCGCGTCCTGGGCCCGCACCTGCACCTCCACCATCGCGCCGCGCATCTCCTCCAGGGCCGCCAGCGCCGGCATCGCCCCGCCCTGCCCGGCGAGGTCCTGCTCGCCCCAAAGCAGCCACGGCATCTGCATCGCCAAGGTCGGGGGCGTGGTGCCCCGGAAGGCGGCACGCACGCTCCGCCCGGCCGCGTCGCGCGTGACCGCGCCCTCCCCGCGCCGCGCCAGGATGGTCAGCGCCAGGCCCACCAGCCCCCGCGCCGGCTCGGGCAGATCGGCGGAAAACGCGTCGGTCGCGGGGTCGAACGCGCCGCGCACCACCGCGCCGACACGCTCCCATCGCTCGTCCCACGCGCCGGGCCAGCCCGAGCCCGCCTCGTCACGCAGCACCACCAGCAAGGCGGCCTCGAGCGCCGTACACCCCGAACCCTCCGCGCCCAGCTCGCCCAGCAGCGCGTCGCCCGCGCCCCGCAACGTCTCCACCCCGACCGCCCGATCGCTCCAGGCCTGCCCGGCGTAGCGGGCCAGGGCCACGCACGCCAGGATCGTCGTCGCCCGCGAGCCCGCCTCGCCCGATCCCGGGCCCGCGGGGGCGA
>JBGAOG010000061.1:0-18988 GCA_044221985.1 Phycisphaerales bacterium | reverse complement strand
CAGTACCTCCCTGCGAGAGCCTCTTCCTCGGCACGTCAGGCCCGGGAGCTTGAGCGAATATGGCGTTGTAGTGCTGACGCGCCGAATCATCGAGGCTACCGTCCGCGTGATGAAGATCCGCGTCTTCGACAGCGACGGCGTGTACCGAGGCGGTCTGTTCAAGACCAAAAGCCTCAACGCCATCAACTGCCGCATGTGGCACGCTCCGCCGCACCCCAACTACCGCGAGTCCCTGATCGACATCGCGGGCAAGAACAACCCCTGCGACGACTCCTCGTGGTACCGCCTCCAACTGGCCGCTGTTCCTGATCTCAGCGGGCCACCCGACGGGAGCGATGATTTCGACGCCAACTCGCGGGCCATCAGGATCAGCCCGGGGGAGGCTGCGGATTGGTTTGATCGGCATGGATTCCCGCGCCCGCCCGACCTTACTGAGCTACTCGGCCAGATCGGAACTCCGAGTCATGCCGATCGTTCCGCGAACGGCCAGCCTGCGCCGGGAACCGCCGCTAGAGCCACGTCAACCGGCACCGCGGGAACGCCTGCACCAGTCGCCGGCGGCATGACCGGGGGTGCTGCGGCGGCCTTGGCTCCCTTGCCCGATGGCGCCCGCGCCGTGTGGGAGGCTTTGGCCGGCAAGGTCCTTTCCGCCAAGCAACTGGCCCAACAGCTTGATTCGAACGAGCACGCGGTGCGCAAGCAGATCACCGCCCTGAACAGGCTCGGAAGGGCCGTCCAGAACCGCCGCGGTGCGGGGTATTTCAGGCCCGATGCGCCGCCACCGGCGTGATGCTGCTTTGGCGCCATCACTCGAACTCACGTCGAGCTCCGGTTGAGCTCCAGTTGGTGGGATGGAGTTTCTTTGAATCACATCCGATGCTCTTCCGCAACCCGCACCACGGCGCGGGCCAAGGAGAACATCCATGGATACTCGTCGCGTCTCTCTGTCCAAGCTCAAGCCCGCCCCGTACAACCCGCGCGTGGAGCTCCAGCCCGGCGACCCGGTCTTCGAGCAGCTGCGGCGCAGCATCGAGACCTTCGGCGTCGTCGAGCCCATCGTCTGGAACCGCCGCAGCGGCCACGTCGTGGGCGGGCACCAGCGTCTGAGCGTGATGCGCCAGCTGGGCCATTCGCACGCCGACGTCGTGGTCGTCTCGCTCTCCCCCGAGCGCGAGAAGGCCCTCAACCTGGCCCTGAACAAGATCGTCGGCGCGTGGGACGAGCCCAAGCTCGCGGCGCTGCTGGAGGAGCTGGGCAAGCTCCCCGAGTTCGACCTGGACGTGACCGGCTTCGGCCAGGACGAGATCGCTGACCTACTCGCCAGGGTCGCCGCGGCGGAGGGCCCGGCCGGCGATGACGCCGACTTCGACGCCCAGACCGCCCTGGACGAGTCCCACCCGCCCGTCACCAAGCCCGGCGAGCTCCTCGTCCTGGGCCAGCACCGCCTCCTCTGCGGCGATTCGACCGATCCTGCGCACGTCCGGCGCGTGATGAACGGGCAGCGCGCGGTGCTGTTCGCCACCGATCCGCCCTACCTGGTCGGCTACGACGGCACCAACCATCCCACCTCCAAGCGTCGCCCCAAGGCCAACAAGAACAAGGACTGGTCGGGCTCCTACGGCACGACGTGGGACGACGCCGACGGCCAGAGCGACCTGTACGACAGGTTCATCGGCGTCGCCGTCGCCGAGGCAATCGCGCCCCACGCCGCGTGGTACTGCTGGCATGCCAGCCGTCGCCAGGCGATGGTGGAAGCCGCGTGGGCCAGGCACGGCGCCTTCGTGCACTGCCAGATCGTGTGGGCCAAGAACCGACCCATCCTGTCCCGCGCCTGGTACGCCTGGCAGCACGAGCCGTGCTTCTTCGGGTGGGTCCAGGGCAAGAAGCCGCCCCGGGCCGCCCGCGAGGTCCTGAGCACCGTCTGGGCCATCGACACCATCCCCAGCGGCCCCGAGCGCCCCGATCACCCCACCCCCAAGCCCCTGGAGGTCTTCGAGATCCCCATGCGCCAGCACACCAAGGCCGGGGAGGTCTGCTACGAGCCCTTCGGAGGCAGCGGCACGCAGATCGTCTCCGCCGAGCGTCTGGGACGGCGCTGCTTCGCCCTCGAGATCAGCCCGCGCTATTGCGACGTCATCGTCCGCCGCTGGATCCACCTCGTGGGAGCGGCCCGCGCGGGCCGGGCGCTGGTCCAGCGTTACGCCCTGCCGACTACCGGCAAGGCCGCCGCGCCGAGGAAGGCGGTGGTCGCATGAGCAGGCGAGCCAAGCCCATTTCGGTGGGCGGTGATGCTGCCAGCGCAGGGTCTGTTGGCGGGTTGGGCGGAGGTGCGGCCCCATCACCATCTTCCGGGGGCGCTCCCTCCGATGGCCTCGGCCGTTCACTGGCCCTCCTGGCCAAGGTCCGCTCGGGCGAGATGCCCGGGGCCATGCTCGCCCCCACCGACCGCCAGGGCCTGGTCACGCTCCTGGCCGCCGACGGGCTCTCCACCCCCGAGATCGCCCAGATCCTGCAGGTCGCCGACCGCACCATCGAGCGCGACCGGCGTGCCATCCGCGAGGCCCACGCCATCCCCAAGGATCCCCGCCTGGTCGAGCAGATGGTGGGACGCCTGGTGGCCGAGGCCGAGCTGGCCGTGCAGCGCATCCGCCGCACCGCCCGCGAGCGCGACGTCGAGCCCGTCGTCAAGATCGACGCCGAGCACCGCTGCTTCCAGATCGTCCGCGACCTGGTCCAAGGCCTGCAGCGCCTGGGGTACCTCCCCACCGCCACCCACAAGCTCGAGGCCGACCTCACCCACCACACCCCCCACATCGGCGAGCTCCCCTCCCTGGGCGAGCTCCAGGCCGAGATCGAGCGCCTCAAGCTCGTCGGGGGTCCCGGCGAGCTCGTCGAGGTGGAGCAGACCGTCACCCGGGCCACCCTCGCTTCCCACGTTCAGGACCTCGCCCTCACCGCCGCACAGGGGGACCACCATGCACCTTCGACCTGAGTACGCCGCCGTCGCCGCCTCCGCCGTCAGCGCCCGCCGCCGAGCCATCGGGTCATCCTCCCCCAAGGCATTCGCCCAGGTCTACCTGGGGCCCCTGTTCAACAAGCCCTTCTCGCGCATGCACGACGAGCTCCTGGCCGAGCTGGGCACGCTGCACCAGCGCCGCGGCGCCCACCTGGCCATCGCCGCCCCGCGCGGGCATGCCAAGAGCACGGTGGTCACCCTGGCCTACGTCCTCTGGTGCCTGGTCTGCCAGAAGGAGCCCTTCGTGATCGTGGTCTCGGGGACCTCCGACCAGGCCGCCAAGCTCCTCGAGCACGTCAAGCGGCAGATCGAGACCAATGCCCTGCTCCGGACCGACTTCCCGGAGCTGGCCAAGGCCGACCGCATCGCCCCCTGGCGGCGTGACAGCATCCTCCTGCCCAACAACCACATCCTCATGAGCTACGCCGCCGGGCAGAACCTCCGCGGCGTGCGCCACGGCAAGGACCGTCCCACGCTCATCATCGGCGATGACCTGGAAGACAAGCTCCAGGTGTCCAGCGAGGACCAGCGCCGCAAGCTCGCCGACTGGTTCAACTCCACCCTCCTCAAGGCCGGGACGCCCCAGACCAACGTGATCGTGGTGGGCACCGTCTTCCACCACGACTCCCTGCTCGCCAACCTCCTCGACCCGGCCCGGAGCCCGGGCTGGAAGCCCCTGCGCTACCAGGCCGTGGAGAAGCCCAGCGGGCGGCCCGACCTGTGGGAGCGCTGGGGGGCCATCATGCGCTCCCAGGTCCAGTTCCAGGGGGCCACGGGCGTGGAGGCCGCCGAGGCGTTCCTCGCCGCCAATCGCGCCGCCATGCTGGAGGGAACCCAGGTCCTCTGGCCCGAGCAATACGACTACACCGAGCTGATGCGCACCAAGCTCCGCGAGGGGGACTCGGCCTTCCAGGCCGAGTTCCAGAACGACCCCCTCGACCCCGAGCACTGCCTCTTCTCGCGCTCGTCCATCGTCTACTGGGACGACACGCACAACACGCCCGAGGAACTGCTCCTGTCCCTCAAGCACGGCGAGGGACGCAACGGGGGCTTCTTCTACGGCGCCTGCGACCCCAGCCTCGGCGGCGACCTCTCCCGGGGGGACTACAGCGCCATCGTGATCCTCTTCAAGCCCTTCCACAGCGACACCAAGTACGTGATCGCCGCCGACCTGGCCCGACGCACCCCCGACGAGACGATCGAGCGGATCCTGGAACTGGCCAGGGCGTATCGCCTGAACAACTTCGGCTTCGAGTCCAACCAGTTCCAGAAGCTCATGGTCGACAACCTCCGCCGCCGGGCCCGCGAGCTGGGGGTGGCCATGCCCGTCACGCCCATCCGCAACCGCGCCAACAAGCAGCAGCGGATCGCGGCCCTGGAGGCCGAGATCAGCCAGGGGAGGATCATCTTCGCACGGCGCCACCTGCTCCTGATGGAGCAGGTGCGCTCCTTCCCCATGGGCCGCCACGACGACGGGCCCGACGCCCTCGAGATGGCCGTCCACACCATCGAGCACGCCAACTGGTGGCAGCAGGGCGACATGTTCAGCGGTGAGATCTTCTACGACAGCCGCTTCGGCGGGCCGCCCCCGCCGGAGTGGTACGGCTGATGATCGCGCCACAGGCCGCGGCGCGGTCCGCGCGGTGAAGCCGGCTCGGCACGCAAGGCCAATCCCTTGGGTGAGCGTCGCCACAAGCCGCCAGAACCTGCTCGGTTCCTGCCCTCCTCGCCTTGCCTGCGCGCCATGCCAAGGCCCTCATGGTCGTGCGGTCGCCGCCGTGGATCTCGCCCGCGTTGGGCATGTTCGCCGAGGCTCGCGATCGCCAAGGAGCACAAGCATGACGCGCAAGGCATCCCGATCCAGCAAGCCCTCGTCCCACTCGTCCGCCAACCACCCGACGCCCAAAGAGACCACCGGCGTTCGTCACACGCCCGACGCGGCCGCGATGACCCCCGCGGCGAGCAAGACGCCAGCGACCACGAAGACGCCTGCCATCAGCAAGAAGTCAGTGAACGCGAACGCCACGAACATTCCACCCGCGACGGGGCATTCCGCCTCCGACCTGTTCGATCCGCTGGCGAGCGGTCCATCCGCGCGCGGCCCGCATGCCACGTTGCGCCGTGCGAGCGTGACCGCCGCTCATGCACCCAAGGCTCCACGCCCGGCGACCGCGAAGAGATCCAACGCACGGGTCGCCAACGCCGCCGGTGCCTCCGGGGTCGGTCCGGCCAAGCGTGCGTCAATGCGCGGCAAAGCAGTTGCAGCCCCATCGCGCCGCCTCATCGCCCTTGACGCCGCAGCACGCGTCCTGAGCGAGCTTTCTCCCAAGGCCGCCGCCGAGGGGCTCACCGCCGCGGCGCTCGTGGAACGCATGGCCGCGGCGCGGCTCTGGTCCAGCCCGGGCGGCAAGACGCCCGCCGCCACGCTCTACGCCGCCATGATCCGCGACATCGCCGCCAAGAAGGGAGCGTCCCGCTTCCAGCGCATCGGCAAGGGCCTCTTCGGTCCCGGCGCGAGCACGCCACGAGCGAGCAGCGGGAAGGACGCGACGGTCGTCACGAAGAGTCATGCCAACAAGCCAGCCCCGAAGCGCAGCTCCGGCGCGCGAGTCTCGGAGTGATGCCCCGTGAACCAGCCCCTAGACCTGTCCACCCTGCCGCGCCTGCCAGTCGCGCGGCTGCGGGCGTTGTGGTCCCAGCACATGGGCCGCGCCAGCCCGCCACCGCAGAAGTGCCTGCTCGTCCGGGACCTGGCCTGGCGCCTCCAGGCCCGCGCGCACGGCGGGCGCGATCGCCCTACCCAGCGCCTCCTGCGCCGCGCCATGCGTGAGGCCGTGGCGGAGCTCCGGCGTCGGCGCGGCACGACCGGTTCAACCGGCTACGCGACAAGCCCGGCGATGGATCCCTCCCCGCGCGTGCCACGTGGCGGTGGCCACGCTCTCCGGAGCGATGCTCCCCAGGATTCCTGCCGCCGCAGGCGCGCGGAGGCTGCCCCGGAACTCTCCCCCGGCACGCGCCTCGTTCGGACCTGGCATGGCACGCGCCACGAGGTGCATGTCCTCGCCGATGGCAGGTTCACACATCGAGGCCAGACCTACGCCAGCCTCAGCGAGATCGCCCGCGCCATCACCGGGGCGCATTGGTCGGGCCCACGGTTCTTCGGCGTCACCACCCGAGCCCGGGGTAACGATGACAACACGCGCACTTCTGGGGGTGCCGGATCGCGCGGTCGCGGGGGTCGTGGGGGTCGTGGGGGTCGTGGGAACCATCCCATCGCCGCATCGCGTGCCCGGCTGAATCGTTCCGGGGGTGGCGTCGGGCCTGACACGGGCGGTGCCCCTTGACCACGCTCCGCTGCGCCGTCTACACCCGCAAGTCCAGCGAGGAGGGCCTCGACCAGGCCTTCAACTCCCTCGACGCCCAGCGCGAGGCGGGCCTGGACTACATCCGCAGCCAGAAGCTCCAGGGGTGGATGCCCGTCAAGGCCACGTTCGACGATGGCGGCTTCTCGGGTGGCTCGATGGAGCGCCCCGCCCTGCAGCGGCTGCTGGGCGAGATCAGGGCCGGCCGCGTCGACGCCGTGGTCGTCTACAAGGTCGATCGGCTCTCGCGCTCCCTGGCCGACTTCGCGAGGCTCATGCAGACCTTCGACGAGCACCAGGTCAGCTTCGTCTCCGTCACCCAGCAGTTCAACACGACGACCTCGATGGGTCGCCTCACCCTCAACATGCTCCTCTCCTTCGCCCAGTTCGAGCGCGAGGTCGCGGGCGAACGCATCCGCGACAAGATCGCCGCCACCAAGCGCAAGGGCGTCTGGGTCTGCGGCCAGCCGCCCCTGGGCTACCGCCTCCCCCGGGACGGGGACGAAGGATTCACCCCCGGAGACCGCACGCTCCGCATCGTGGCCTCGGAGGCCCCCCTCGTCCGGGCCATCTTCGAGGGGTACGTCGAGTTGGGGTCGTTGATCAAGCTCGCCCAACGCCTCAACGCCGCCGGACACAGGACCCGGACGTGGACCAGCTCGCGGGGCGTGTCGCATGGCGGCAGGCCCCTGACGCCGCACTTCATCTACGGCGTCCTCTCCAACCCCGTCTACATCGGCCAGATCACGCACAAGCGGCGGCGTGCAACATCGCTGCCGGGGAACGAATCGGCGGGAACGCCACGACGCGGCGGCGCACCACCCTCAGGCGCCGCGTCCGGCCAGGACGCCTACCCCGGCCTCCACCAGCCCATCATCGACCGCGCCCTGTGGGAGCGCGTCCACGATCGCATCGCCAAGGTCCAGCGCGCGGCCCGCCAGATCTGGACGCACACCCACCTGCTCAAGGGCATACTCAGGACCATGGAGGGGTTCGCCATGAGCCCGTCGTCCGTCCAGCGCCCAATAGACGACACCTCCAATGCACACGCGAGGGCCGCGCGATCCGAATGCCCCGCTCGTTCCACTGGCGGAACAGCGGGTACACCCAAGCGCCTGGTCCGCTACTACGTCAGCCAGAAGGCGATCAAGCAGGGATACGCCAGTTGCCCGATCCGCTCGGTTAACGCCGAGCATCTTGACAACCTCGTGCGTGCGGTCGTGATGGAGCACGTGCGCCGCAAGCACTCGCTCGACCTGGGGACGCTGGAGACTTCCGAGCGCGATCGCCACCTCCGCGACGTAATCCACAGCGTCACCATCGCGCCCGACGCTCTCACCATCGACCTGGACCACGAGCAGATCGCCCATGTCAAGGCGGCCCTCGCCGTCAAAGCGGTCGCGGCGCGCGGCGACCACACCCCCGCTCAATCATCGCCGTCGCAAACCCCGCGCCCGCCATGCACGCCACCCTGCCCATTCACGCCCGAAGTGCAGGATCAGGGCGGCACGACGCGCCTGGCCCTGCGCATCCAGATCCAGCGTCTCGACGGCCGCCGCGTCATCGTCGGTCCCGATGGCCAGGATCTGACCCCGTCGCTGCGCGATCGCACCCGACCCGAGCCCCGCGAGCACATCGTCCACGCCATCGGCCTGGCCTACGCCTGGCGCGAGGAACTCCTGCGCACCGGCGATCCCATCGACGCGTTGGCCCGGCGCTGGAACACGGCCCCAGGGCGGATCCACAAGCTCCTCCCCCTCACCCACCTCGGCCCCGACCTCCTCGCCCGCGCCCTCCATGGCCGGTTGCCCGCCGACGCCTGCCTCGAAGACCTCTTGGCCGCGGCCCAGAACCCGGACTGGTCGGCCCAACGCGTTGGAAGCACGCAGGTGGGAGCCCAGGAGCGCTGAGCGCGGGTTCTTTCCAACATGGTCCGGCCGGCGCGCCGGTCTGACTCCTACGCCGTCGCGTCCATGTCCTTCACCTCGAGCCCGCGCAGGACCGCGTCCACCACCGGTTGACGCCAGATCTGGCAGATCGTGCCCCGGTGGGCCAACTCCCCATGCACGGCGTCCTCACGATCCACCGCCGCGATCCACTCCACCGCCACGCACCAGTCCCCCTTGACCGGGTGGCCCAGCGCCGCGGGCCTTGGTGGGCGTTTCAGGGGCAGGTCCACCACGCGCGTCCCGCCGATCTCGAACTCGCTCTGGGGCACCGCCTCCGATACCACCCGAGCCACGCCCACGTACCCCGCCCCCGACAGGTACGCCAGCACCTTGTCCCCGGTGTGCAGCTTCTGGATGCCGCGCACGCAGTGCTCGCTCCCGCCGGCCATCAGGAACCCGTGCGCCCGGCAGTCCTCCCAGCACCTGGGAGACCCCTCGAACTCGCCCACGTTCATGTACCAGTAGCCCGTGGGCTCGCCCACCTCCCGGGCCGATTCTCGGGCGGCGATCGACTTGCGCCGCACCCGCTTCTGGTGCTGCTCGGCCGAGGGGAAGGGCAGGAACTGGTCCACGTTGAGCACCAGGTCGTCCTTGCCCAGCCGGTGCGGGGCCAGGCGCACGCAGCGGATGTCCAGGTCGCGGTCGTTGAGCCAGTCGACCGTGGTGATGATCTCGTCGGAGAAGTCCCCCGAGGCCAGCACCATGCGCACGTCCCGGGGGAAGTCGTCGTTGCGCGGCTCGGACCAGTTCAGGTGCTTGAGGATCGCGTCCAGGGCCGTGCCCGGGTCCCCGCCGTGCTTCTTGAGGAACCCCTGGTGGATGGCCGCCAGCTCGTCGAAGGTCATGCTGGCGGCCATGGCGGCGTAGCGCAACGCCTGCAGCTCCATGTGCCCGCCCTCGTCGTCGCGCTTGAGTTCGACCACCACCAGCGTGGCGTCGGGGTCCAGGCAGAGCAGGTCGATCCGTCGTCCGCTGGACGCCCAGAAGGGATCGTCCTCCGTGATCACCAGCGCCCCGGGCGCGATGGTGCCGATGGCCCCGCGCAGCATCCGCTGCAGGTCGTCGCGCTCCAAGATGCCGTGCTCGGCGAAGCTCGTGCGGTCGACCGGCTCCAGCGCCCCGTTCCTGATCCGGAACAACCCCATGTGTGCCTCCTCGGACCCGCCCGACGCGGGGCGAGGATCGGGGCTGGTGGAGGAGGGAGCAGGAAGGTTCGCCGCGCCATCAACAAAAGAGGGCGCCGAACCGAGCCTGCCTCGAGTCCCCCGCCAGGGGGCGCACAGCACAGCACTCGGCCGACGCCCCCTTGCGGGGGCGCGGTCCGATGTGCTGCCGTGCGGATACAAGGACCGGGACGGTCCAGGCTGGCGGATTCTCGAAGACAGCATCGAACGCTCGCGCGTCGTCGGGTTGTCGGCCGCCCTCCTCCGAGGCCACGGCCAGGTTGGGTCCAATCCTCCTTCGTCCAACGCGATCGCCGGCGCCGGGCCCACGCCCGGCCGTTCCCCGGCCACCGCTAGTCTATTGACCCCGGCAGGGGGAGGGGATTCAAGGGGGGCGGTACGGATTGTGATCTCACCGAGTTCTCCATCAGAAGGACCATGGTTCAGCGCCGATCGATCCCGCAGTCCCGATTCCCGTGCCGGAGATGCATCCGCGGCACGCCTGAGGACAAGCGTTGAGAGCGAGCAAGGCGGTGGGAACCCGCCCCCTCCACGGATGTACGACTTGCCATGATGGACCCTGAGTCGTTGGTGAGCCCCCGCGCCGCGCGGGCCCGCGAGCTGGCGGCGCAGGTCCACGCCGTGCACCGCGAGGTTGACGGCGTCTACGGCAGCCTCAAGATCACCAAGGAGCTCCACCACCGCCGCGTGAAGGTCAACCGCAAGACCGTCGCCAGGCTCATGCAAAGGCTGGGAATCCGCTCGAAAGTGAGCCGGAAGTTCCGCGTCGCCACCACCGACTCGGCCCACACCAACCCCGTCGCGCCCAACGTGCTGGATCAGAACTTCGCGTCGGCCGCGGCGCCCAACCAGGTCTGGGGCGCCGACATCACGTACCTCGAGACCGACGAGGGCTTCCTCTACCTCGCCGGCGTGATGGACCTCTACAGCCGCAGGATCGTCGGCTGGAGCATGGACGACTCGATGACCACCGAGCTTGTCGAGAGCGCCTTCAACGCGGCTCTCCTCTCCCGGAAGCCTGCCTTTGGTCTTCTGCATCACTCCGACCGCGGCGTGCAGTACACCAGCGGCCGCTACCGCGACCTGCTCGACCGGCACGGGATCGAGGCGAGCATGAGCCGCACCGGCAACTGCTACGACAACGCCGTGGTCGAGTCCTTCTGGGGCAAGCTCAAGTGCGAGATGGTCCACCACGAGCACTTCGCCACCAAGGCCCAGGCCCGCGCCGCCGTCTTCGAGTACATCGAGATGTTCTACAACCGCAAACGCCTCCAGGCCGCCCTGGGCTACCTCAGCCCCGAGCAGTTCGAGGCCCGTAGAGTTGGATGAAAACCAGTCAACGGAAAGTGGGTCAGGTCAGCGTCCTTCGGGCCAACGTCTCCCCGCGCATCCGGACCCCCAGTGTGCACGCGGCGATTGCCTCCCTGAATCCGTGTTCCCACGCGTACCACTATTTCGTGCGCCACGTCATCGTGGTCCATGCCGGCGCCTGGGAGTCGTTCCTCTCCTGGGGTTCCACGCGCCGTTGGCTGCCCCAGGCCTTGGAAGCGTCTGACTCGAAACCCACCCGTTGACTGTCCCGCGGGCGGCCAGATGTTCTTGTTGCCAAAGCTAGCCGAAGTTCCACACCGCCACAATCGGCGCCCAGAGACGATCTCGCGGCATCTCGGGCTCCCGGCCAGATGCCAACTCTTGCGACCGATTCGAACTCGTGGTGAGGAATCAAATCCCGCGAGATTCCAGCGGGTTCCACGCCTGAAAACGAAACGGGAGACTCGAGCGGACCCGAGTCTCCCGGTCAAGCGGAGAGGGGGGGATTCGAACCCCCGATACAGGTCTTAACCCGTATAACGGTTTAGCAAACCGTCGCCTTCAGCCACTCGGCCACCTCTCCGGCGAGGGCACAGTCTAGCCTCCCCCGGAGCCTCCGGCCCCGGTCCCGATGCGCTCGGGCGCAGCGTCGCGGGACCCGGCAGGCGCGACCTGCCCGGGTGTCGCCGGGGCGTGTGGGCGTTGCCCGCGTCCCGCGTGCGACGATCGACAAAGGCGCCCCCCGCCGCCAGCCGACACCCACGAGCAGGATTCCTCGATCACCCTCCCGAGCGGTGCACGGGGGCGTGCCCCTTCGCGCCCGCGCCGCGAGCGTTGGGGCGATGCCTCGGGCTCCCAAGCAGCAACGGGCGGGGAGTATTGGGCCCCCCGCCCGGGAGAAGGAGTTCGCATTGGGGGGCAGGGCCCGCGCCCGCGGGCGTCAATCGGCCGACTCGCCCGCGTCGGGCCCCTTGGCCTGGGCATCGAGCAAAGTGCGAAGGTACTGGTTCTCTCTCCGCGTGGCTTCGAGGTCAAAGACGAGGTACTTGACGCTGAGCCGCAGGTAGTCGAGCGACTCCTGCAATTCGGACACGGTCTTCTTCATCCGATCGTGGCGGTCGCGTGTTTCGTTGGCGAGCTTTTCGAGCTCGGCCCGATCGGTGCTGGGGAGCTTCTCGATCTGCGCGATAAGGTCCCCGAGGCGCGCCTGGAATTCGTTCTCGTTCATGGCTCTCTCCCTCTCTGCTCTTGTGTTGTCCCGACGCGGACGGGAGCATTCCCAAGGCCGCGCCACGAGGGAAGAGGGATGCGAAGGCCGGGCCGCGGCGACCCGCCCGCCCGTGCCACGGGCAGGGTCCGCTAAGAACGCCCACGGGATTTCGGGATGCCGAATCCCATCTCGGCAGGGGCGAGGAGGGGTGAAACTCCAACGCCCGCCTGTGCCGCGTGTTGCCAGACCTCAACGAACCATGTCCGCGCGGCGCAACGCCTGCTTGCCCGCGGGCGAGGCGGTGCCCTGCACTTCGGGCAGGTAGCCGGGGTCCTGCTTGCGAAGGTCCCTGAGCAGCTTGCGCAGATGCTGATCGAGCGCCACGCGGAAACGCCCGAAGTACTCCTCGAGCTGGTGCCGGTTGAAGCGCGACAGCGGGTCCTTCAGGCCGGTCTGCATGGCCGCCCAATCCAGCAACCCCGACGCCGTCTCGCCGAAGCGGTACAGCGTGACCGCCGCGTGCACGCGCTTGCGCAGCGGGACGAAGGGATCGGTCACGCTCTCGGGCAGGCGCGTCATGACCTCGATGGGATTGGCCCCGCCCAGAGGCGGCTCGCCATCGGGCTCCTCGGGCGCCGGCTCGCTCGGCATCGGGCCCCTGGCCCGTGATTCGGGGACGGGCAACGTGGCCACCGCGGGCGTGGACTCGACGAACGCCGGATTCGCCGGTCGAAGGTCCGCGAACGCCGTCGAGATCGTCTTGATCCCCGCCCGATCGAAGCGCACCACGAGCTGCTGGCACGCGACGCCCTCCTGCAGCGTGGCCTGAGTCTGGAGAACCTCCCCCAGCCCCCACTCGGGCTTGGCGGCGTGAACGACTCGATCTCCCTTGGTCCAACTCCGAATCGGCATGTCCTGGCCCACGAATCGAGGGCGCAGCCCGTCGCGGCCCGCTCTCCCGACCTTCCTTGTATCCCCGTGGTCTCGCGAACCGGCCCGTGCAGAAGAGCCCGGAACGGCCCCCGGCGAGGGGACCGGCATCCATCAAGGACCCGCGTTGTCCCGAGAATGGACACAGCATACCATGCCCCACGTCTCAGTTCAAACCTTTTGGCGCCAATGGGTTGAGGGATTGCCCCGCGGGGCGTCGTGTCCACCTCACCCCGATACCAACGGAGCCCGACCAGGCATGATTGAAGCACTCAAGAGCGACGAGATCGTGGCCAAGACAGGCGGACGCTTCAAGCTCTGCGCGCTGATCCAGCGCCGGCTCGTGCAGCTCATGGAGGGTGCCCGCCCCCTGGTGGACCGCGACGGCCGATCCGACCTCGAGGTCGCCATCGACGAGGTTCTCCAGGACAAGATCACGCTCGACTTCGACGCCTCCCGGCTCGCCGGGCCCGGCTCGGTTGATCGGGATTAGGCGACGCCGAGCCCGCCAGGACCATGCCCACCACGACCGCACTGGGACCGTGCAAGGGTCGCCGGATCATCCTTGGCGTGACCGGGGGCATCGCCGCGTACAAGGCCTGCACGATCGTCAGCCGCCTCGCCCAGGCGGGCGCGGACGTCCGAGTGGCCATGACCGACGCGGCCGCCCGGTTCGTCGGTCCGCTGACCTTCCAGGCCCTCTCGGCCAACCACGTCTACACCAGCGCGTGGGAGCACGTCGAATCGCACGACCCCCAGCACGTGGCCCTCGGCTCCACCGCCGACCTGGCCCTGGTCGCGCCCTGTTCCATGGACTGCATGGCCAGGCTGGCCGCGGGGCGCTGCGACGACGTGGTCACCCTCATCCTCAGCGCCGTCGATCGGCGCCGCACGCCGGTGCTCCTCGCCCCGGCCATGAACACCGCCATGTGGACCCAGCCCAGCACGCAGCGCAACCTGCGCACGCTGCTCGAGGACGGGTTCCAGACCATCGGCCCCGACGAGGGCTGGCAGGCCTGCCGCACCGTGGGACCCGGGCGCATGAGCGAGCCCGAGGCGATCCTCGCACGCGTCGCCCAGCTCCTCGCCCCGCGCCCGTAGCCCGGGCTACGCCGGCGCCGGTGCCGCCCGCTCGCGTTGCATCAGGCTGTACCGCACGCGGCACGCGATCAGGAAGACGATCTCGAGCACGGCCCACAGCCCCACCCAGATCTCCCCGCCCGACCCGAACCCGTAGCTGTGCAGCCCCGACGCCATCACGTAGTTCACGCCGTAGAACGTCCACACGATCACCACGAAACCGAGCACCGCCGCGGCGGCCAGCCCGAAATCGCGCAGCCAGCGGATGTACCGGGCGTGGAGCACGGCGAAATACACCAGGCAACTGATGAGCGCCCACGTCTCCTTGGGATCCCAGCCCCAGAACCGCCCCCACGAATCCGCCGCCCATACCCCGCCCAGGATCGTCCCCGCCGTCAGCAGGAACAGCCCGATCTGGATCGTCCTGTAGGTCTGCGCGATGATGGGGTGCGAGAGCGCCGACAGAGGCGGGGCCGTTCCCCGCCTGGCGAAGAGCACCTGCTTGGCCAGGTACACGTGCCCGAGCACCGCCCCCACCGCCAGCACCCCGTAGCTGGCCACGATCGTCAGCACGTGCACCGTCAGCCAGTAGTTGCTGCGGAGCACGGCGGGCAGCGAATTCGTCCGGTCGCCCAGCGGCACGAGCCCGGCGAACAGCACCGAGATCAGCGCCGCCCCCAGCCCCGCCACCAGGTACCAGCTCTTGCGGTTGACCAGCTGAGCGATCGCGGCGATGGCGATCCCCACCAGCCCCATCCACAACAGCGCCTCGAACGTGTTGCTCACCGGCGGGCGATGCAGGATCATGCTCCGCAGCACAACGCCCAGCGTGTGCTCGCCCACCCCCACCAGGGCCGCCACTACCGCCAGGATCGTCAGCGGCTTGCGCAGCGCCAGCGCCGACAGCCCGAACAGCACGATCGACAGCCCGTAGTAGATCGCGCACTTCAGCCAGGGGTCGTGGCGGTTGTAGAAGAACTCGAGCTTCACCGCCTTGGCGTCCTCCTCCGTGGGCCGCCCCGCGGCGTCGATCGCCTCGCGCAGCGCCTTCACCGGAGCGTCCAACGAGCCGCCGCTCGAGTAGGCCTGTCCCAGTGCCATCCAGGCCGAACGCACCGCCTCGCACCCCACATCCGCCCCCGCAAGCCCGGCCTGGCGGTACGCCTTGCCACCGGCGGACGGAATCATCGACAGCCTCTCGCCCCCGCCCAGCGACGCCACCGTCTGGGCGGCCTCGAAGAGGTCCAGCGCCCGGCGCTGATCGCCCTTGGGCTGCAGGTTCATGTCCTTCTCACGCAGACGCTGGAACTGCATGATCTGGTCGGAGATCCCGCGATTGGCGACCAGCTCTGCGGCGGTGAAGAACTTCCGCTCGGGATCCAACCCCACCGCCCGCTTGAACGGTTTGTTCTCGATCCCGATGAGCTGCTTCTCCAGCATCCCCTTGCCGCCAAAGAGCAGGTCGCAGAGGAGCTGGATGGGCCGGCGATCGGCGAACGCCTCGGGCCCCCCGCTCTTGCTCCAGTGCTGGCGCCCGGTGAGTTGGACGGCCACGCGGCGCGCGTAGCTGTCCAGCGGCATGACGCGCCCGCCGTCCTGCACGGGGATCGCGCCCAGCTCGTCGAGCGCCCTGGGCGTGTCAGACGCCAGCGCCCTGGGGCTGGCGATCAGAAGCAGCGCGAGGAGGAACAGAACCCTGCGAAACATCGGCGAACTCCTTCCTGGCTCCGGGCGCTGGGATACCGGGGTGCCCCCAGCTCAGCGACCGGCTGTAGAACGTGATGATGATGCCCAGGCACAGCACGATGGACGCCGCGTACGTCAGCGGGATGCCCGGATCACGCATCACGCTGAACACGGAGAACATCCGCCCGCCCTGGTTCCCGAACGACGCCTGGTACACCTTCCACGGGCCCTGGGCGTACGGATTGTTCATGAACACCTTGAATGGAGTGCCCTGGGCCGAGCCCGACGGCGTGATCAGCACGTCCGACTCGTACGCCATCGCCATCTCCGTCCCGGGATAGTCCAGCTTGCTGAACTTCTGCAACGTGACGGCGAAGGGCAGTTGCACCCGCCGCCGATCGAATTTCAGCAGCAGGTTGCCGGCGCCCTTCACCGGGATCCCCGAGCCGAATCCCAGCGCCCTGGCTTCCGGGTCGTCGCCCACGCGGACCACCATCGCCGGGCGCGGTTCCTTGCCGGGCGGGTCGGCCCGGTGCAGGCTCGTCGCCAGGTGCGCCCTCGTGAACTGGCGCAGGAGCACGACCTTGTGCGAGCCCAGCTCCAGCGTCGTCGGGAACAGGACCCTCTCCACGACCTTCGAGGCCCCGTCGGGCCCCACGTATCCCACGCTTGGCGACGAAGCCGCCCCGAACAGAACCACCGCCTCCCCATCCGTCGCCGCCGGGCGTGCGACGAACTTGGCCCCCGACGCCGCTGCCCCTTCCACCTGCTTGCCCATGGGCATCGTCGGGAAGTTCATGAACGCGCTGTGCCGCTCGCTCGAGCCCTTCCCGTCCGAGATCACGATCTCCGCCGCGGGGTTGGGCGGGGACGAGTCCGATTCACTCAGGCCCCCGCTGCCCACCATGGCGTGCTCGAACTTCTTGACGGACACGACGGTCCAACCCGGGAAGACCTCCTTGCCCTCGCCCACCATCGGGTAGTCCTTGCCCCCGACCTGGAAGAAGTACCCCGAACCGCTCTCCGCTGCCTTGCCCGCCGGGGGCTCCCACGTCGCCCCATCGGGCAGCACGCGGATCCGCAATCCCATCACGCTCTGCGGGCCGTTCTGGGTCTCCTCGCCCACCCACTCGCCCGCGGTGGCGCCGGGCGAGAGCGAGACCTCCAATGCGCGCAGGACGTTGGGTCCCCCGTCGGCCACGAACTGGTCCTCGTGCGAGTCCGCCCAGCGCTCCAGGATCTGCACCCGCATCGCCTCGGTGGACGGGGAGGCCGGACTCCTCAGGCTCACCGCCCCGAGGCCTCCCGACAGGAACGCGTACCCCTTGAGAGTCTCACGCCCCGCGTTGAACTCCACCAGCTCGAGCATCGGCTCTTCCGTCTGGATCTGGTCGCCCGTCTCTCCCTCGCCCAGGGCCAGGTGCCCCTCGACGCGCTGGAACAGCGACCAGAACCCGCCGCAGATCAGCAGGATCAACCCGGCGTGCACCGTGATGAACCCCACGTGCTTCTTCTTCCACGGGTAGCGCGTCACCACCGCGAACACCAGGCTCACGCACACCAGCGCCATCAGGGCGATGAACCACCAGGAGCCGTACACCAGCTCCTTGGCCAGCGCCGCGTTGTGCTTGGAGTCCAGCCACGTCCCCCACGCCAACGCCGCCGAGACGAACACCAGCACCGGCACCGCCAGCGTCAGCCCCCCGAGGAATCGTGCCGCCTTGCCAAACGCCGTGTCGTGCCACGGCTCCCTCTGCTTCATGAACTGCTCCCTTGCCCGGCCGCGGCGGCGCGAGGCACCCCCGCGCCCGACGGCCGGACCGATTCGTGGACCGGGGCCGGAATTCGGATGGTAAAGGTCGTGCCCCGCCCGGGTTGGCTGGCGACGCCGATCGTCCCCTCCTGCTCGCGCACCAGGCGGGCGCAGATGGGCAGCCCCAGCCCCGTCCCCTGCCCCACGGGCTTGGTCGTAAAGAAGGGCTCAAAGATGCGGGGCAGGTTCTCCGGCTCGATGCCCACGCCGTTGTCGCTCACCTCGATCACGCACTCGGCGCCATCCCGCCGGGCGTGCACCCCGATCCGCGGCGCGGGCGTCTCGCTGGTGGCGTCGAGGGCGTTGATGATGAGATTGGTCAGCACCTGCTGCAGGGCCTGGGGATTCACTCGCACGCTTCCCAGGGCCGGATCGATCGTCGATTCGAACGCCACCAGCTCCAGCCGCCGGTTGAACGCGAGCACGTCCAGGGCCGCCCGCACCACGTCCTCCATCGCCACGCTCTCCTGCCAGCCCGGTCCGGGATGGGCGTAGGCCGTGAGTTGTCGCACCGTGCGGTGGATGCGCTGGATCTGCTCGCGCAGCGCCGCGATCGACTCGGGCCCCGTGCCTCCGGGGTGCCTCTGCATCAGCTGGAGCACGCTGTCCATGCTCGCCAGCGGGTTGGTGATCTCGTGGGCGATCCCGGCCGCCACGCGCCCCATCGCCGCCAGCTTCTCGGTGTGCAACAGGGCGTCCTGCTGCTGACGCAGGTGCGACGACATCCGCCGGATGCGATGCAGCTGGCGCACCCGAGCGACCTCGCGCCGGTACAGCGATCGCGCCATGCGATCGGCCAGATACACCGTGACCACCATCGCCGCGACCCACGCCGCCCCCAGCACCACCGCCTCGCGCGTGCCCGGCCAGGCGTGCGACAACCACAGCCCAACCCCCATCGCCGCGATCGCGAATCCCGCCGCTGCGTACGCCCGCGCCCGAGGCTGGAGCAGCCCCGCGAACACCATGTGGAACACGAAGAAGATCAGCACCGGGCTGCTCAACCCCCCCGTGACCAGCGCCACCAACGTCAGGGTCGCCAGGTCGAGGTGGATCTGCACCGAGGCCAGCACCGCCAGGGCGCGATGGCTCGGCGCCGAGCCCACCCCTCGCCCCCACCACAGCGCCACGTTGTACGCCAGCACCCCCGCCCCCAGCACCATCAGCCACGCCCCGGTGCCGTACCATCGCAACGCGACCTGATCAAGGACCCCGAACGCCAGTATCGCGCCGCCACCGAGCCAACGAAGGCGCATCAGCCAGCGCAGCTCGTTGGCCAACAGCCGAGTCCGTTCTTGTGCCATCGTCTCCTGCATGGCGGATCGGCCTGCTCCTGCCCTGGCCGCGGGCCCCGGGTCTCGCTCCGTCGTTGGTCCCTGAAGGCATCGTGGATTGACTCTAAAAGAGCGTAGGGGGGGCGGCATCCGCGCGGCACCCCAGAATCGAG
>JBGAOG010000060.1:0-19269 GCA_044221985.1 Phycisphaerales bacterium | reverse complement strand
GAGACATATTGCCCGGACGCGAAGGTGACCGAGCGGCAGCGCGAGGTCATCCGCCAGGCGAAGATCGACCAGGACACCGTGGGCGGCGTGGTCGAGTGCCACGTGTTCGGTTGCCCCGCGGGGCTGGGGAGCTGCATGGACTGGCGCGATCGGCTGGACGCGCGCCTGGCCGGAGCGGTGATGGGGATCCAGGCCATCAAGGGCGTGGAGATCGGGATGGGGATGGGCGTGGCGGGGCTGCCGGGCAGCCGCGTGCACGATCCCATCGAGTACGACGAGTCGCGCCGGGCGACATCGCCGGCGATCGGGTTCACGCGCCCGAGCAACAATGCCGGCGGGATCGAGGGCGGGATGAGCAACGGGACGCCGGTGGTGGTGCGTGCGGCGATGAAGCCCATCGCCACGCTGCTGCGCGGGCTGCCCAGCGTGGACCTGCGAACCCGGGAAGCCTCCACCAGCCAGCACGAGCGATCCGACGTGTGCGCGGTTCCCGCGGCCAGCGTGGTGCTGGAGAACGTCGTGGCCTTCGAGATCGCCCGCGCGGCGTGCGAGAAGTTCGCCGGCGACACCATCGCCGAGTTCCGCACGGCGCACCGGAAGTTCATGGACTACGCGCGGGCGATGCCCATCGAGCCGGGGGGCGAGGCGATCGCCGGGGGTGATCCCGCCTAGGGCTGCACGTCGGCCAGCGTGATGCTCTGGATCGATGCGCGCGAGATCCAGTGCGAGTCGAGGGCCTTGGCGACGCGCCCGGGGACGATGCGGGCGACGCGGAGGACGGCCCAGTCGTCGTCCATCGAGGCGAGCTGCCCGCACAGCGGCCTGGACTGCGTGCCGATCGAGTCGTGGCGGAGCGTGATCTCGACCTCCTGGCCCACCGGGGGCGGGAGGTCGCGCGAGCGCATGCCCAGGACGGCCAGGGCGGCGGCGCCCAGCGGAACGAGGAGCCAGAGCGGGCGACGGTTCATGGGGACCTCCCGAGTGTGATCGCGGTGGATCGGCCTCGGGACCGCGCCCGCCTCTCCGTCCGCGGGGGATCGGTGTCAGTGCAGCACGCGGAAGACCTCTTCCTGGGTCGTCAGGCCCAGGCGGATCTTCTCGGCGGCGTCGTCGTGCATGGTCTTGAAGCCCTGGGCGCGGGCCGAGTCGGCGAGGGCGAGGGCGTCCGCCCGGGCGCCGGTCAGGCGGCGCAGCTCGTCGGTCATGGGCATGATCTCGTAGACGGCGAGCCGCCCCTTGTAGCCTGCGCCCAGGCAGGTGTCGCAGCGCTGCCCCGCGTGCGTGCCCGTTCCGGCGCAGGCGACGCACGTTCGCCGCACCAGGCGCTGGGCCAGCACCGCCAGCAGGGAGCTGGTCACGAGGTAGGGCTCGATGCCGATGTCGATGAGGCGCGGAACGGCCGAGGGCGAGTCGTTGGTGTGCAGCGTGGCGAGCACGAGGTGCCCGGTGAGGGAGGCCTGGATGGCGAGCTGGGCCGTCTCGTTGTCGCGGATCTCGCCCACGAGGATGACGTCGGGGTCCTGGCGGAGCAGGGCGCGCAGGCCAGTGGCGAACGTGACGCCGCGCTTGACGTTGACCTGCATCTGGCTGATGCCTTCGAGGTGGTACTCGACGGGGTCCTCGATGGTCATGACGTTGCGGCTGGAGCGGTCGATCTTCTGGAGTGCGGCGTAGAGGGTGGTGGTCTTTCCCGAGCCGGTGGGCCCGGTGACGAGGACGATGCCTGTGGGGCGGTCGACGAGGTCGATGAGCTGGGCCTGCATGGCGCGGGTCATGCCGATCTCGTCGAGGGAGAGCTGGACGGAAGACTGGTCGAGCAGGCGGAGGACCAGGCGCTCGCCGTAGACGGTGGGGATGCAGGAGAAGCGGATGTCGATCTTGCGTGAGCCGATACGGACGGTGGTGTGCCCGTCCTGGGGGGTGTGGCGGTTGGCGATGTCGAGCTCGGTCATGACCTTGAGTCGGGAGCTGATGGCGGGGGCGAGGGAGAGGGGCGGGCTGAAGGCATCCACGAGCATCCCGTCGATGCGGAAGCGGATGATCAGCTTGGTTTCCATGGGGTGGACGTGGATGTCACTGGCCCGCCGGCGCAGGGCCTCGAACAGGATCATGTTCACGAGGCGGATGACGGGCGTCTGGCGGGCGAGCTGGAGGAGGTCCGTGGACTGGCCCGCGGCGCCGGCGGCCGACGCGATGGCCCGCTCGTCGAGGGGCATCTCCTCGACGATCTCGGTGACGAGGTCCTGGCGGCGTTCGTACCCGCGGTTGACGAGGTTCGCGACGCCCGCGCGCGGGGAAAGGACCAGGCGGATCGCGCAGCCCAGCATCTCCTCGAGCATCGCGAACACCACCGGCGCCAGCGGCTGGGCCGTCGCCACCACGAGCACCGCGGAGGCGCCCGATCCCTCGCCCTCCAAGCCGGCCACGTGGTGCGTCCGCGCCACCTCGGGCGCGACCAGCTCGTAGAAGCGTCCCGCGCTCTCCTGCAGCCGGGGCTCGGGCACGAAGCGCAGGCCCGTCTGCTTGGCGAGCAGTTCCAGGGCGTGGTGCTCGTCCATCGCCAGCATGGAGAGCAGCGCGTCCCAGGGCTCGGCGTCGCTGCCCTCGAGCTCCGCGAACCGGCGCGCCTGCTCGGGCGAGAGCCTCATCGGGGCCAGGACCTGGGCCACGCGGGCCCAGTCCCCCGCGGGGACGGGGAGGGCCCCCCGCGTCGCCAGGCCGTTCTGTTCGCTGCGCTTGCCCATCGGTCTCCTGGCGCCCGCGCGGGGGCCTACTTCCTCATGCTCTCGGGGACGACCGTCTCGATCGAGGAGGGTTCGAGCACGAGCCCGTCGTCGGGGAGGCCCGCCTCGATCCTCGGCTGCTGGCTGAGCAGGCGGATGTCGGCGGGATCGCGCACCACGCGCGGGGTCAGGAAGACGTACAGCGTGGTCTTCTTGTCCCCCGTGTTGCGGTCCTGGAAGAGCAGCCCAACCACCGGGATGTCCCCCAGCAGCGGGACCTTGATGATGGTCTTGGTCTTGGTGTCCACCGTCAGCCCGCCGACGACCACCGTGAAGTCGCTGGGCACGGTCACGCTCGAATTGATGTTGTTCTGGATGCGGGGCGGGGGCAGGTTGTTGCTGCCCTGTCCCTTGAAGCTCGAGAGCTCGACCTCGTACTCCATCCGCAGGTAGCCCCCGCCGGAGATCTGCGGCTTGACGTGCAGGCTCGTCCCCGCGTCCACGAATCCGCCGAAGCCGTTGGTGCCCGTCGTCCCGCCCGAGGTGATGACGGACGTGGTCGTGGGCTGCTGCTCGAGGCTGACGATCTCCGCCTCTTCGTTGTCGTCCACGAGGAGCTGGGGCTTGCTCAGCACGCGGGCATCCGCCTCGTTCTGGAGGGCCGTGATGGCGATGGGCACGAAGTCCGTCCGCAGCAGCGCCGCGGTGAACCCGCCCAGCGCGGGGTTGATGATCTTGGCGTCCGTGAGCAGGCTGCCGGTGCCCGCGGTGGAGAGCCCGAAGTTGGTCTGGAGCACCCCGCCCTTGCCGTGCGCGTTCATCAGCTGCGTCTCGAACGCCAGTCGCATCGAGTCGTCCCACGTCACCGACACGATCGTCGCCTCGATGTACACGCTGGGGCGGCGCAGGTCCAGCTTCTGGATCAGGCGCTCGAAATCCCGCTGCTGCTTCATGGCGGCCTTGACGATGATCTGGCTGTTCTTCACGTCGGCCACGACGAAGGCGTCCTCGCCGTCGATGGAGAGCTCGCCCCCGGTCCCCGCGGCGCGCCCGGCGCCCGTCCGCGAGCTGCTCTGGCGGTCCGCCGGCTGGTTGCGGGTGCCCGTGCCGGACCCCGTGCCGCTGAACGTGTCGCGCCGACGCCGCTCGCCACCGCCCGGCAGCAGCGGGTTGGAGGCGGTGGGCGACTGGTTCTGCAGGACCGACAGCACCAGGTCGGCCACCTCCTCCGCGTCGCTGTAACGCACCTTGTACGTGCGGATCACGATCTCCTCGGAACGGATGTCGAGTTCCTTGATCAGCTCGTCGAGGAGCTGGTGCTGGTCGGGCGTGGCGTAGTACAGGATCGTCCCGCGTCCCTCGTCAACGACCATCGTGGGCCCGCCCGTGGCGGTGGTGGCCTGCCCGGGTCGCTGCCCGACGAGGTTGATCCCCTGGGGCGCGATGGCGCCCTGGGCGCCCCCGCCGCGGGTCGCCGGCGAGGTGATGGTGGTGATCTCGCCCAGCCCGCGCTGGCGGGCCAGGTCGGCGATCTGCGACGCGGACGAGCCGACCTCGTAGCGCTTGGGTTGCAGCCCGTTGGGCTTGTCGATCAGCGCCAGGACCTTCTGGACCTGCTCGATCTCCTGCGAGACTCCGCGGAAGATCACGGCGTTGCCCTGGGGATCGACGGTCAGGCGATCCCCGAGGTTGTCCAGCCCGCCGCCGCCGCCGCTGGGCGCGGGCTGCCCCGGCTGTCCGGGGGCGGCCCCTCCTCCCCGCGACATGCTCACCAGTTGCAGCGCCCGCTCGCGCGCCACGGGGGCGGCCACGTGGGTCAGCTCCACGCGGATGTAATCCTGCTTGGCGTACTCGGCGAGGATCTGGCGGACCAGCGAGTCCACCGCTTCGAGGCGCCGCTGCGTGCCGGTCATCACGATCACGCCCAGGTCGTCGAGGTACGACACGCCGCCCAGGCCCTGGGCCCCCATCTGGGCCTGCAGCGCGGTCTGGAGCGCGCTGGGGCGGATGTTGGGCGTCGCGATCACCCGCGTGCTGGGACGCTCCTGCCCCAGGTTCACCGTGACCTCGCTGGTGGGGACGACGTTGTAGAACCCCGCCACGCCCTGCACGATCGTGTAGTTCTGCTGCTCCAGCAGCGCGTTGACCAGCGAGAGCAGCTCGTCCCTGGGCACCTTCACGGGCGCGTTGAACACCACGCTCCCGGGGACCTCACCCTTGATCGAGATGTTCAGCGAAAGCGTGTCGGCCAGCATCGTCACCAACGCCGACAGTTGCACCGGCTCCGAGAATGCCGCCAGGTTGACCAGCCCTTCCTCGTCTACGTCCAGGGGCGGCACGGGCGCGGGCGCGACACCGGGGGCTCCGGGGACCGCGGGCTTGCCGTCGGCCGGCCTGGGCGGTACCTGGCGCGCGGGCTTGGCCTCGGGGACCCTTCCGGGCTGAGCGACGACGGCGCCCGGCCTGGCGTCGTCCTTCTTGTCCTGGGCCTGGACGGCGCTCGCCGCCAGGGCGGCGACGAGGGCCAAGGAGATCCCCCGCCGGGTCGCTCTCACGACCGGCACGACCGTTGCGCCGTAGTCTGCCTGCACGTTCGTCGCCTCCAACGCGACCACCCTCGCCTTCTCTTCCTACCGCCTTACGCTCCCGCGGGATGCGGCATCCGTGCCGCGCCGCAAGAGAGTATCGCCCCCCGCGAGGCCCCGCCGCCCGAGTTTCCGACCATGCCCCAAACGCCGGTAGTGTCCCCGCGTGTCGCCAGCCTGGTTCCGTCGGGCACGGAGGTCCTCTGTTTCATCGGCGGTCGGGGGCTTCTGGTCGCACGTTCCCACGCCTGCGACTTCCCGGCCGTGCTGGGAGACGTGCCCGCGGTCACGTTCCAGGCGCTGCGCCGGGGCCAGCCGCCCCCCGGCGCCGACCCCAGGCCCCTGGCCGCCATCGACCGCGCGGTGGGCGAGCTCTGGTCCGAGGCCAAGCCCCTGTTCGCGCTGGACACGGCGCGGTTGATCGCCTCGCGCCCGGACGTCATCCTGGTCCAATCTCTGGCGGGCGGTCGCTGGATCGACGCCGGCGCGCTGCACGCCGCGGCGGATTCGTTGTCCCCGCGCCCGAGGATCGTCGAGCTGGCCCCGCGGGGCGTGGAGGACATGCTCGACGACGTGCTCAGGATTGGCGAGGCGGTGGGAATGCAGGATGCCGCCCGGGCCGCGGCGGTGGGACTGCGCGAGCGATTCGCCCGCGCCGAGGATTTCGTCAACCCGTACGAGGAAGGCCCGCGGGTCGTCGTCCTCGAGTGGACCGATCCGCCGGTGGTGGCGGGCCATTGGACGGCCCAACTCGTCGAGCGCGCCGGCGGACGCCACGTTCTCAACCCCACCGCCCCCGTCCCCGGGTCCGGCATGGCCGTCGGTCCACAGCAGGCCCAGCGTCTCGCGGGACGATCGATCCGCGTGACGCCCGAGCAGATCGCGGCCGCCGCCCCCGATGCCGTCATCGTCGCGCCTTGCGGGTTGTCGCTCGCGCCCGCGAAGTTCGCGGCCCGCGCCGTGGCGCGCGAGGCGTGGTTCGCGAGCACGCCGGCGGCCCGCGCGGGGCGCGTCGCGGTGGTGGACGCCAACGCGGTGTTCAGCCGCCCCTCGCCGCGCCTGGGCGAGGCCTTCGAGTGGCTGGTGGGCTGGCTGAACGATTGCCCGGAGCTGATCCCGCCGGGCTTCCCGTGGGCGCGCCTCGACGTGGCGGAGTGAGGATCGGTCCGGCGAACGGGGGGCGTCGAGGCCTACCCGGCGGAGCGAGCGGGCGTCGAATCCACCAGGGCCCGCACGTGGGCCGCGAATTCGTCGTGCATGAACTTCATGGACGGGTTCCGGACCATCTTGCGGAAGCTGGGCTCGGCGGCGATGGACCGCATGCGCTGTTCCCAGCCGCGGAAGTAGTCCTCGGGGAGCTGGCGCTCGCGCATGCTGAACCAGACGATCTCGTAGACCGAAACCTGCATGAGGTTGAAGAAGTACTCGCGCACGTCCTTGGCGCTGGCGAGGTCCTCGACGTCGTCGCGGTAGACCTTGGCCAGCTCGGGGTCGTGCACGCGCATCTCGCGCAGGTGCATCTGGAGCTCGACGAGCTTGGTGAAGTTGCCCACGTGCTGGGCGCGTCGGTAGTCGCGGAACTGCAGGGCCGAGTACAGGAAGCCGCCGGCGATGCAGATGGAAGAGACGGACTGCAGGTAGGGAAGGGCGTCCTGGATGGTCATGCGCCGACGGTAGGGCAACCGCTCGCGCGGGTGCGTCGTTGGGTGGACGTGTTGGCGCACGAAAAAGCCCAGGGGTTCTGGGCCCCTGGGCCTTCGGCCGAGATCCCGTGGTGTCCGGGGTCAATAGTCCATATCGTCGCCGTGGTCGTGCCCGCCGGCGGGCTTCTTCTTTTCCTTGAGCTCGACGATGACGGCCTCGGTGGTCAGCATGAGCCCCGCGATGGACGCGGCGTTCTGCAGCGCGACGCGCTCGACCTTGGTGGGGACGATGACGCCCATCTTCATGAGGTCGCCGTACTGGTGGGTGAGGGCGTTGTAGCCGAAGTTCTGCTCGGTGCTCTCCTCGACCTTGGAGGCGATGACGGAGCCGTCGAGCCCGCAGTTGGCCGCGATCTGCTTGACGGGGGCGGAGAGGGCGCGGTGGACGATGTCGACGCCGCTGCGCTCGTCACCCTCGAGCTTCTTGCGGAGCTTGTCGAGGGCCTTGCGGGCGCGGACGACGGAGACACCACCACCGGGAAGGATGCCCTCCTCGACGGCGGCGCGGCAGGCGTGGAGGGCGTCCTCGACGCGGGCCTTCTTCTCCTTCATCTCGACCTCGGTGGCGGCGCCGACGTTGATCTGGGCGACGCCCCCGGCGAGCTTGGCGAGGCGCTCCTCGAGCTTCTCGCGGTCGTAGTCGCTGGTGGTGGCGTCGATCTGGTGGCGGATCATGTCGATGCGACCCTTGATCTCGCTGGTGGAGCCGGCGCCCTCGACGATCGTCGTGTTGTCCTTGTCGATGGTCACCTTCTTGGCGCGGCCGAGGTCGGAGAGCTCGACCTTGGCGAGCTCGATGCCCAGCTCTTCCATGATGGCCTTGCCACCGGTCAAGGTGGCGATGTCGGCGAGGAGTTCCTTGCGACGGTCGCCGAAGCCGGGGGCCTTGACGGCGGCGATCTTGAGGACGCCGCGGATCTTGTTCACGACCAGCGTGGCGAGGGCCTCACCCTCGACGTCCTCGGCGAGGATGAGCAGGCTGGACCCCTGGTCGGCGATCTTGCCCAGGAGGGGGAGCATGTCCTTGACGGAGGAGATCTTCTTCTCGTAGATGAGGATGTAGGGGTTCTCAAGGTTGCACTCCATGGTGTTGAGGTCGGTGACGAAGTGCGGGGAGAGGTAGCCCTTGTCGAACTGCATTCCCTCGACGAGTTCGACCTCGGTGTCGAGGGACTTGCCCTCCTCGACGGTGATGACGCCGTCCTTGCCGACCTTGTCCATGGCCTCGGAGATGATCTTGCCGATCTTCTCGTCCTGGTTGGCGGAGCAGGTCCCGACCTGGGCGATCTCCTTGGAGGAGTCGACCTTCTTGGACATGGCCTTGAGGGAGTCGACGACGGCGTCGACGCCCTGGTCGATCCCGCGTTTCACGAGGTTGGGGTTGGCGCCCGCGGTGATGACCTTGAGCCCCTCGGCGTAGATGGCCTCGGCGTAGATGGTGGCGGTGGTGGTGCCGTCGCCCGCGTCCTTGGAGGCCTTGGAGGCGACTTCCTTGACCATCTGGGCGCCGAGGTTCTCGTACTGGTCCTCGAGCTCGACTTCCTTGGCGACGGTGACGCCGTCCTTGGTGACGGTGGGCGCGCCGAAGGACTTCTCGAGGACGACGACGCGTCCGGAAGGTCCGAGGGTGACCTTGACGGCGTGGGCGAGTTTCTGGACGCCGCGCAGGATGCGCTCGCGGGCGTCGTTGTTGTACGCGATGGACTTGGCGGGCATGGGTCGATTCTCCAGAGGGTCGGATGGCCCGGGGGGGCCAAGGGGGTTGTTACTTGAGTCCGATCTTGAGCCAAGCAACGCGCTCGGCATCGAGGACGTAGACGGCCTTGCCGTCGGTGACCTTGACGAGGTGGTCGTCCTCGTCGGGGATGAGCATGGCCTTCTTGACTTCGAGGTTGGCCAGGCCGGGCACGGGCGAGGGGACATCGGCGAAGTAGACGCAGAGGTCGCGTTCGCCGTTGAGTTCGCGGAGGGCTTGTCGGAGCTGGTCGGAAGTCATGGGGAGGCCTTGGGGAACGGGGAGGAGGCGGAGATCGCGTCGGGCCCGGCCCGAGTGCGTCGCGCCCGATGCCTCGTGCCCGATTCGGTCAGTCGATGACGGCGAGGATGTCGTCCTCGGACATGATGAGCAGGTCGGTCCCGTCGAGCTTGATCTCGGTGCCCGAGTAGGACGAGAAGATCACCTTGTCGCCCTTCTTGACCGAGAGGGGGATGCGCTCGCCCGTGTCGGTGTTGAGGGCGCCGGTGCCGACGGCCTCGATGGTGCCCGTCTTGGGCTTGTCCTTGCTCGTCTCGGGGAGGAAGATGCCCGAGTCGGTCTTGGTCTGGGCCTCGTCGCGCTTGACGAGGATCTTGTCGTGGAGGGGTCGAACCGCGGACTTGGACTTGGCCATTCTGATCTCCCTGTTGCGATGGTCAAAGGCAACGTTCACGCTTGCGATCGTGCGTCCGGGGCACGCCCCCGGACGCGGGCTTACACGATGTCGGGCCACCGCCCCGCGTAGAAGCGCCCCAGCACGCGGCGCATGGCTTCGAGGAGCAGGTTCAGGTCGGAGACTTCCCGCGGGCGGTCCAGCACCGCGAACGCGCCCGCCCGCAACGCCGCGTTGAGCTCGCGCGCGTCGTCGCGCTGGGTGCGCCCGCGCTTGATCACCAGCGTGGGCGGGGGCTCGTCGAGCCGGCGCAGCAGGTCCAGGATCCGCACCCCGCCCTCCTCCACGGCCTGGGAAGGGCAGGACGCGTCGTCGAGGGGCAGGGCCAGGTCGACGACCGCGATGTGGATGCGCGTGTTCTCGATGAGCCGCGACGCCTGGCGCCCGTTGACCACCCGGTAGGACTGGATGCCCATCGGCCCCAGCAGGGGCGGGAGCTGATCGGCCCAGGGGGTGGGCTGCCAATCGCAGGCCGAGAGCAGCAGATTGAGGCGTCCCCCCGGCTGGCCCGGCCGGCCCCGCTCGCGCGTGGGACCGCATCCCCCGGCCGAGCAATCACTCGGGTCGAACGGATCGGGATGGAAGCGCAGCGGAAGCAATCGGGAAAGCCCAAGGCAAGGCGCGTGCCGGAAGTCCCGGGGGTGCACCGGCCCGATCCGACGTGCCCAGACCGTGAAATCGGGTGGAATTCTCTGCCAGCGGGCATGCAATGGCGCGGAGGCGTGCCAATTCGGCAGGCGAGCATCGCGGGGCGGCCCGAGTCGAATGGCGTCGGCGTTTGGGGGAAGGTCGGTATGATGCGGGCATGGACGCGTTGCACATCGTGCTGGCGGTGATGGCGGCGGCGGGCGGCGCCGGAGCGGTGGTGCTGGGGGTGCGGTTCGCCGCGGCACGGGGGGAGGCGCGGGCCGCGGGCGAACGTGCGGGGCGGGCGGAGGCCGAGGCGGTGCGCCTGGCCGAGGAAGTACGCCAGCGCGGGGAGTTGCTGGAGGCGGCGGGCGAGCGGCATCGCGCGCTGGAACTGAGCACATTGTCGCTGCAGAAGGACCTGGAGCGCGTGAAGGCAGACGCGGCGAGCGAGCTGCAGCAGGCGGAGGAGTTGTTCCGGGAGCGCGTGCAGGCGATGGAAGCGAGCCAGCGGCAGTTCCGCGAGAGCACGCAGGAGCAGATGACGCAGCTGAAGGCGACGTTCGAGTCGCTGGCGGGGCGGGCGCTGAGCACGAGCACGCAGGACTTCCTCAAGCTCGCGCGGGAGCAGTTCGAGAAGCACAGCGGGACCGCGGGGGCGGACCTGGAGAAGCGGAGGGAGGCCGTGGAGCGGATGGTGGCGCCCATCGCCGAATCGCTCAAGAAAGCGGATGAAAAGCTGCGGGTGATCGAGGAAGCACGCGTGGCAAGCTACGCGGACCTGAAGTCGAAGATCGAGGACATGGGTCGCGCGGGCGGAGAGCTGCGCGCCGAGACGGGCAAGCTCGTGCGGGCCCTGCGCGAGCCCAAGGTGCGCGGGATGTATGGCGAGGTGCAGCTCAAGCGCGTGGCCGAGCTGGCGGGAATGCGCGAGTACTGCGATTTCACGGAGCAGGAGAGCACGCGGGACGCCGAGGGCAACGCGCTGCGGCCCGACATGCTCGTGCGTCTGCCCAGCGGGCGGACACTGGCGGTGGACGCCAAGGCGAACCTCAAGCCGTACCTGGAGGCGCTGGAGGCCACGGACCCGGAGGAGGTGGACGGGCACCTGCGGGTCTTCGCGGACGGGATCGCGCGGCAGGCGGGGGCGCTGGCGAAGAAGGAGTATTGGAAGCAGTTCGAGGGGTCGCCCGAGTTCGTGGTCATGTTCGTGCCCGGCGACCAGTTCGTGGACGCGGCGCTGGCGAAGCGGCCCGACCTGCTGGACGTGGCGGCGAGCCAGCACGTGCTGCTGGCCAGCCCCAGCACGCTGATCGCGCTGCTGCGGGCCGTGCAGGTGGGCTTCCAGGAGCAGCGCCTGGCGGAAGAGGCCAAGGAGCTGCGCGAGCTGGGCAAGGAGCTGCACGAGCGTGCCGCGGCGGCGATGGAGCACGTGTCGCGGCTGGGCGTGGCCCTCGAGAAATCGATGGAGCACTACAACAAGTTCGTGGGGAGCTACGAGACGAGGCTGAGGCCGACGCTCAAGAAGTTCGAGGAGACGGGGACGAAGGGGACGAAGGAACTGATCGACGTCAAGCCGGTGAACGTGCAGGCGCGGCTGCCGGAGGGGCAGGGGGTGCTGCCGGGAGCTCAGGCGTAGGAGGCGAAACGCGTGGGTGAAGGAGCGAGCCATGCCCTTGCCTCGCGGCACCCCCGCGCGTGGTGGGTGCCGACCGGGATCGTGGCGACGCTGGCGCTGCTGGGCGTGGGGCTGGCGCTGCCGGTGATGCGCGTCGGGAAGCTGGTGTTCTGGGAGGACGATTACTCGATCGTCACCGGGGCGATGTCGCTGTGGCGCGACGGGCACCGCGTGCTGTCGGGCGTGATCGTGCTCTTCTCGATCGTGTTCCCCATCGCGAAGCTGGTGGGGCTGCTCGCGCTGTGCCTGACGCCGATGCGCGATGAGCGGCGGACGGGCGTGCTGCGGATGGTGGACGCCCTGGGGAAGTGGTCGATGCTGGACGTGTTCGTGGTGGCGGTGACGATCGTGCTGATGGCGTCGAAGGCGACGCTGGACGCGACGCCGCGAGCGGGGCTGTACGTGTTCGCGGGGGCGGTGGCGGCGTCGATGGTGCTGACGGTGGCGGTGAAGAGGATGGCGGCCGCTACGCCAGCACGCGGGGCATGTTGAGGGCGCGGCGGAGGTCGATGATCTGGCCGGTGTGCGTGCCGTTGTGGAAGAGCATCCGCTGGACCATCATCCACGCGGGGATCTGCATCGGGCCCCAGGGGACGTTCGCCGAGAGCTTGTCGTCGGATGCCGCGCGAACGGCGGCGGCGAGGCGGTCGCAGGCGCCGTCGAAGATCGCGACGCAGCGGGCCAGCGACGGGTAGCGCGCCGGGTCGGCGGTGGGCGTGGAATTGAAGCCGACGGACTCGGTGCCGAAGCGGCCGCGGGTGCCGGGCTCGCCGCGGTCGGAGCCTTCGATGAAGGCATCGGCGGCGAGGGGCCCGGCGTCGATCTTCATCGCGACGCGGTGCATCGTGAGGCCGAGGTGCCCCAGGTTCCACGCGACGTGGTTGGGCAGGCCGGGCGCATGTCGCGTGTGGTTGGTGTCGTCGAAGCCTGGGAGGAACCGGGCGAGGAGGACCTTGGTGGAAAGAACGGCGTCGGCGAGGATGGTGCGGGTTTCCATGCGGGAATGTATGGTGCAGGGGGCAAGGCGTGAGGGGCAAGACAGACGCAAGAGCGGAGAAGCGAGGATCGAGAGGCGCCAGGCGGATTGCCCGAGGGCGCATCGAGGCGGCGTGGCGACGTTACCCCTGGCATCCGTAGAAGAACCGTGCCTCCGCGATCTTGTTGTTCTTGACCGTGTAGACCGCGATCTCGTTCACGTTCATGCGCTGCCCGGCCATGGGACCCTCCTTGCCCGTCGCGTCCAGCGTCATCTCGCAGGCGAACTGGTCGGCGTTGACGCGCGGGTCGCCGCAGGTCGCGGAGTGGATCGTCGTGCCCCTGGCCCACTGCTCGGCCTTGGCGAGGAGGTTGGCCTTGCCCCGGATGGTCCGCGACTCGGGCGGCGCGCCGGGCATGGACATGGCCTCGACGTGGGCCGCGTCGTCGGCGTAGAGCTCCTTGATGGCGTCGAGGTTCTGGCCGGTGCGGCAGAGCTCGACGAGGCGCTTGGCGACCTTGGCAGTGGCGGCGGAAACCGGATCGACGGGGATGTTTGGCATGGTGGTCATGGCGCCAGGATACACGCGCGCAGCAAGACCGCCAATCTCGATTCGCCAAGAATGCGAAGGGAGGAGCGGGCTACCGATCCAGTTCCGCCGCCACGATGTTGATCGACCCGACGGCCGCGACCACGTCGCTGAGCAGGTGCCCCTCGATCATCTTCTGGATGATCGAGTAGTTGATGAAGCAGGGCGGGCGGACCTTGACGCGCCAGGCGCGCGGGCCGCCGTCGGCCACGATGAAGTACCCCAGCTCGCCGTTGGAGACCTCGTGGGCGCCGTAGACCTCGGCGATGGGCGCCTTCCACCCGCGGTTGGACATGATGAGCTGGAAGTGCTGGATGAGCCCCTCGATGGACCCGTAGACGTCCTTCTTGTTGGGCTTGACCATCTTGGAATCGGCGAAGGCATCGACGGGACCCTGGGGGATCTTGTCGATGAGCTGCTCGATGATCTTGACGGATTGCTTGATCTCTTCGACGCGGACCAGGTACCGCGCGTAGCAATCGCCGCTGTCCATGACGGGGACCTTGAACTGGACGGCGTGGGCGCCCTGCCCGTCCCAGTTCTCGGCGTAGCAGAGGTAGGGCTCGTCCTTGCGCAGGTCGCGGACGAGGCCGCTGGCGCGGGCGCAGGGCCCGGTCCAGGACCAGTCGATGGCGTCCTGGCGGGTGACGACGCCGATGCCCTGGGTGCGGTCCATGAAGATGCGGTTGCGGTTGAGGAGGCCCTCGAGGTCCTTGAGGGCCTGGGGGACCTCCTTGTGGATGATGTTCTTGACCATGCGCTTGAAGACCTCCTCGTCGGGGAGGTCCTGCATGAGCCCGCCCACGCGGGTCCAGTCCGGGTGGTAGCGCTGCCCGGAGATGAAGTCGTTGAGGTCGTAGATGTTCTCGCGGACGTTGAAGGCGTAGATGAAGCCGGTGAAGGCGTTGAGGTCGAGCCCGGCGGCCCCCACGCACAGGAGGTGGTTGCCAATGCGGGACATCTCCGCCATGATCGTGCGGAGGACCTTGCATCGCGGGGTGATGGCGATGTCGAAAAGCTTCTCGACGGCGTGGTGCCAGGCGACGTTGTTGCAGATGGGGGAGAGGTAGTCGAGGCGGCTGGTGATGGTGACGTACTGGTTGTAGTCGAGGGCCTCGCCGAGCTTCTCGAAGCCCGAGTGGAGGTAGCCGATGTGGGGCGTGGCGCGGGCGATGCGCTCGCCGTCGAGCTCCAGAACCAGGCGGAGCGTGGTGTGCATCGCCGGGTGCTGGGGTCCGAAGTTGAGGACCCAGCGGTCGCCGGTGTCGACGTGGCCCTTGAGGTACCTCGTGTTGTCGGAATCGACGCGGAGGGCTTCTTCGGGCTTGATGGTGAAGGGCATGGCTGCTCCGTGTGGGAGGTGAGCGGGGAGTAGTTTACGCGCGTGGAGGATGGCTGGAAGCCGAGCCTCCCCGCCCGTGGATACACGGGAGACCCCCGAGTTGCCCCGGAGGCGGATCGAAGCGGGATTCACTTCTTGATGGACGCCTTGGCTTCCCGGACGGCTCGGGCCAGGTCCGGGGCCAGGGGGCGGACATCCTCGACGATGCTCGTGCGGTCCAGGATGTCCAGGATCGTCGGGCTGTTCAGGAAGCGGTTGACGTCGTCGGCGGTGATGGCCCTGTCGTCCGCCAGCGAGGAGAGTTCGGGGTCGTGCTTCACGCGCTCGATGGCCGCCGCCACCGAGGGAAGCTCCTGGATCCGCCCGAGGGGCTCGCTCTCGAGCAACCGCCGGCGTGCTTCCTCGTCGCCCATCACCTCCGCGAAATCGGACGCCAGCCGCACGAGCTCCGCATCGCCCAGGGGATTCGTGGATTCGGCCAGGGCGCCCGCGGCGGACTGTCCCACGGCATCGTGCAGGCGCGACAGTCGCTCCGTCGTCGGGCTGACGGGCGCGCCCGCCCTGGCCTGGCTGGCGGCGAGCTGGGCCTTGGCCACGGGGCCCAGGGCCAGGATCGTCCACATCAGCAGGAGCGAGAGGAATGCGCCCTCGAACAGCCCGAGGACGGCGCCGGCGTAGCGATTGGCGGCCCGGAGGTTGGGCCGCTGCGC
This sequence comes from Phycisphaerales bacterium, assembly GCA_044221985.1. Classification (GTDB taxonomy): domain Bacteria; phylum Planctomycetota; class Phycisphaerae; order Phycisphaerales; family UBA1924. The sequence goes on along the minus strand of JBGAOG010000060.1, from coordinate 3,907 downwards.
CAGGAACGCGCGAGCCAGACGCGAGGCGACGAGGGCGAAGAGGCCCGTGACGAGCGCGGCGGCGACGATGATGGACACGACGCGGTTGGCGATCCCGTCCGCGCCGGAGATGGCGTGGATGGGGCCTTCGAGGGCGCGGCCCAGCGGACGCGCCATCAGCGTGCCCACGCCCATCGCCACGAGGATTCCCACGATCTCGCCCGCGCCGCGCCAGAGCCCCTGGAGCGTGGTCAGCCCGATGATCGCGATGACGCCGGCGGAGACACGTCCGCCCAGCGCGAAGGCGAGCGCGATGGCCGCCAGCGTGACGACGACGATGAACGCCGTGATGACGGTGTGGAGCCGCTGGGCGGGAGCTTCTTCGGAGAGCATGGGGACAATATACAGGAACAACGGCGCAGAACGTGCCCGCACGGGTGGGACGCCGGCGCCAGGGCGTACTCGGTCCGCGGCACGCTATGGGTTTGGCCGCGCGGAGAGCTCGGTCATCATGCGGGCGATGAGGGCCAGCAGGGCGAGGGCGAGCATGAGCGTGGGCACGAAGACCCGGGCCCTGGGTGCCTTGTCGTAGAGGGCGTTGATGATCATCACGACGAGACGCCAGAGGACATAGATCAGAACCACGGCCGCGGAAGCGGCGATCAGGGCCAGGGTGCGGGTGGAGAGGGAAGAGAACACGGGAAGCTCGAAGAACGCGACGGTGATGAACTCCCAACCCACGCCCAAGCCCCTCCCCGCGGGGAGGGGCGCGAAGATGCGGCGCCGGGTCCGCGCTCACTCCTCGAGGTACGTGTACCCCTCGAGCCCGTCGTCGTAGTACTTCAGGAGGCTCTTGCCCTCGGCGAACGTCAGGCGTCCCTGCTTGCAGGCGGCCTCGATGTCCTGGCGCATGGCGCGCTTGAGGTCCTCGACGTCGTACTGCACGTACTCGAGCACCTCCTCGACGGTGTCGCCCTCGATGACTTCCTCGATCTCCCAGTCCCCATTCTCGTCGAGGGCGATGTGGACGGCGTGGGTATCGCCCAGGAGATTGTGGAGGTCGCCCAGGATCTCCTGGTACGCGCCCAGCAGGAACACGCCCAGGTAGTAGGGCTCGACGCCGGCGCCCTCGCCGGGCAGGTCCTTGACCTCGTGGAGCTCGAGGATCTTCTTGTCCTCGCGCTTGTCGACAAAGTGGTCGATCTTGCCGTCGGAGTCGCACGTGACGTCGGCGAGGATGCCCATGCGCGCGGGCTGCTCGCCCAGGCGGTGGATGGGGCAGATCGGGAAGAGCTGGTCGATGGCCCACGAGTCGGGCATGCTCTGGAACAGCGAGAAGTTGCAGAAGTAGATGTCGGACATGAGCTCGGGGAGGTTCTCGAACTCCTCGGGCAGCTCGCCCTTCTTGCCCGCCTTCTCCAGGATCTTCGAGCAGATGGCCCAGAAGAGGCGCTCGGCGCTGGCCCGCATGTGCAGCGACATGTAGCCCAGGGAGAAGAGGCTCATCGCCTCGTCGCGGGCCTGCGTCGCGTCGTGGTACGCCTCCGTCAGGTTGCGGTCCGTCAGGTTGCGGTACGTCTCCAGCAGGTCGAGGATCGGCTGGGGTTGCTCGCTCTCGGCCTTCAACAGCTTCTCGATCTCCCCGATGTCCGGCGCGCTCTCGAACCGGCTCGTCCCCAGGACGTCGATCACCAGGATCGACGAGTACGCCACCATCGCCCGCCCCGACTCGCTGATGATCTTCGGGTGCGGGATCCCCGCCGAGTCGCACACGCCCTTGATGCGGTACACCACGTCGGCGGCGTACTCCTGGGGCGTGTAGTTGATCGAGCTCGACCACGCCGACTGCGAGCCGTCGTAGTCCACGCCCATGCCCCCGCCGATGTCCAGCGTGGTGAGCCCCGCGCCCATCTTCTTGAGCTCGCAGTACACGTGCGTCAGCTCGTTCACCGCGTTCTTGAGCACCTTGATGTCGTACAACTGGCTCCCCACGTGGCAGTGGAGCAGGTTCAGGCAGTCGAGCATGTCGTGGGCCCTGAGGTACTCGACGGCCTTGATGCACTCCGACACGAACAGCCCGAACTTGGAGCGCACGCCCGCCGAGGACTCCCAGCGCCCCGCCCCGCGGGCCGAGAGCTTCACGCGAAGCCCGATCTTGGGGCGCACGTTGTACTTCTTGGCGTGCTTGACCACCAGCTCGAGCTCCGTCCACTTCTCGACGACGGGGATGATGTTCCGCCCCAGCTTGGTCGCCAGCGTCACGGTCTCGATGAACTCGTCGTCCTTGAACCCGTTGCAGATGATGGGCATCCCGTTGACGCCCGGGCCCCCCGCCGTCGCCGACAGACCCAGCACCGCCAGCAGCTCGGGCTTGGACCCGGCCTCGAGCCCGAAGTCGAGCTCCACCGCCAGCGACGCGATCTGCTCGCACACGTGGCGCTGCTGGTTGACCTTGATGGGGTACACGCACGAGTACCCGCCCGTGTACGCCTGCTCGCCCATCGCGTCGTCGAAGGCCTTGCGGATCTCCTTCAGCCGGTACGCCAGGATGTCGTTGAACCGCAGCAGGCAGGGCGTGTGGATCCCACGCTCACGCAGCCCCTGAACCACCTCGTGCAGGTCGATCTGGCGTGCCGCGTCCTTCGTCGGCATGATCGTCACGTGCCCCTCGGGGTTCACGCCGACGTAGCCCTTGCCCCACTCCGTCACGCCATACAGGGCGGCCGAATCGGCCACCGTCCACTGGCCGTGGAGGAACGCGCTGCGAGAAGAGGTGATCGTCGCCATCGGGAGTCGTGGGTACCTCGCCTGGTGCGGCGCGGGGAGAGCGGCGCCCGCCTGGCGCCCGACGCTCTTCGATTCCCGCGCGACCCGTCACGTCCGCGTGCTCGGTGCCGCGGCCTTCGTCTCGGCATGGCCTGCCCCTCGCGAGCCCCGCGCGCCCCCACCGGGCCCCGCGGACGCCCACGACCCGTGCGATCCACCGGCTCCACCAGACTTCGGGGCACCACCACCCCGCGCTGCCGACGGCACGGACGCCACCACCGACACCAAAAGATATCGACATTTGGCGGCGAAGCAAGAGCGCGAGTCGGTAGACTGCGCGCTTTTCCTCCCCCAGGGGGTTCGCGCGTGAGGTCCCTCGTCCCTGGTCTCGTCCTGCTCGCGGTGCTGCTCGCCGCCCCCGGGGGGTGCGACCGCCCGCGCCAGCCCGACGCCCGCCCCGCCATCGCGTCACGCGTGCCCGCCCAGCGGCTGGCGCGCCTGCGCCGCGGCGTGAACTTGTCCTACTGGCTCTGGCTGTCCCACGCCACGACGCCCCAGCAACGCCGGGATTTCGTCTCCGACTCCGAACTGCGGGCCCTCTCCAACGTCGGGCTGACCCACGTGCGACTCCCCTTCGAGCCCTCCACGCTCTGGGACGCGAACGCGCACGACCTGCGGGCCCTGCCCCTGGGCGAGCTGGACGCCGCCATCGATCGGATCCTCGCTTCCGGCCTGGCCGTCGTCGTCGACGCCCACGACCTCGGCAACGCGCTGCTCGACGTGCGCGAGAAGGACGCCCGCGCCCCCGAGTACGAGCGGTTCTGGGACGCCCTCGCCGCCCACCTCGCCCCCTCCGATCCCGAGCGGGTCTTCCTCGAGCCTTGCAACGAGCCGCGCGGCTACCACGACCCGAATGCCTGGAGCCTCGCCCAGGCGTCGCTCGTGAAGGTGATCCGCGCCCGCTGCCCCGACCACACGCTGGTCTGCACCGGTGACCGGTGGGGCGGGATCGACGGCCTCGAACGCCTCGACCCCGTCGCGGACGACAACATCGTCTACTTCAACTCCGGGCTTCCCCTCAAAGTGGTAGACGAATCCCTCACCAAAGTCTGGGGTGCTCTCAACCGCGTGATGATCCGGGGCATGGAGGCGGACACCGGCC
>JBGAOG010000005.1:53925-61331 GCA_044221985.1 Phycisphaerales bacterium | reverse complement strand
CGGGTGGGTTCTGCGGGCCAACTCGGGGCCGCGGGTACGCGGGACGCACGCGATGGCGTACGACTCGATCCGGGCGGTGTCGGTCCTGTTTGGGGGGTTCACGCTGGGAAGCGGGTCGGAGCCGGAGGCGAATGACGAGACGTGGGATTGGAACGGTGCGTCGTGGACGCGGCGGCTGGTGCCTGGGCCCGCGGCGCGTGGGCAGCACGCGATGGCGTTCGACGCGCATCGTGGCGTGACGGTGCTGCAGTCGGGGTACCTGGCGTCGGAGGACGAGAACTACGAGACGTGGGAGCTTGGCGGAACGCCGGCGTGCGCGGCGGACTTCGACGATGGCACGGGCACGGGGACGCCGGACGGGGCGGTGACGATCGAGGACCTGCTGTACTACCTCGTGTTGTTCGAGGGCGGGCAGGTCGAGGGCGACGTGGACGACGGGAGCGGGACGGGAACGCCGGACGGGGCGGTGACCATCGACGACTTGCTGTATTTCCTGGGACACTACGAGGGTGGATGCTGATGGCGAGGGCGCATCGGAGCCTGGTCGGAGGTTGCTTGCGGGCGGGAAAGAAGAAGGCCCCGGCGTGTTGCACCGGGGCCCTGGCCAAGAGCGAGTGGAGCGGACGTCTTACTTCACGTCCTTGAGCTCGATGGCGAAGACGAGGTCGCACTTGGGCGGGATGTCGGCGCCGGCGCCGCGCTCGCCGTAGGCGAACTGGTAGGGGATGTGCAGGACGCGGATGCCGCCGACCTTCATGCCGGGGATGCCGGCCTGCCATCCGGGGATGAGGCGGGCGAGCGGGAAGGTGGCGGGTTCCTTGCCGCGGGTGGAGTCGAAGACGTGCCCGTCGCTGGCGCGTATGCCGTGGTAGTGGATGGTGATGGTGGAGCTGGCGGCGGCTTCCTTGCCATCGCCGATCTTGAGATCCTCGATCATGATGGCGATCTGGCTGCGGGCGATGATGGTGAGCCTGGTGCCGTCGGGCGCTTCGCCGGTGGTGGCGTCGGCGGTCTTGGAGACGATGGCGGGCATGGGCTGGTCCTTCTTGGGCTGGTCCTTGGGGGGTTGCTGGGCGAGCGCGCCGAAGCTGAAGGCCGCGGCGAGAGCGGCGGCGACGAGGAGCGAGCCCGCGAGGGCACGGCCGGAGCGGAGCGAGTTCATCAGGATCTCCTTGACGGTCGCGGACTGGGCGACATCGCCCTGGTCGCGGCGTCGTTATGCTTGTGGGTGAGTGTAAGACACGAGGCGAGCGGTGGCGTGGCGGGGGCAGTGGGGGAGAAGCCCGCGCCCGGGCGGGGGGCGGGGGATGTCCCCGACCGCGCCCCCCATCCGCACGGCGCGGGTGTTCGCGGGCCCGGGGCTGGGCCGCTGGTGGCGGTATCGATGGGCGACTGCGGCGGGATCGGGGCCGAGGTGATCGTCAAGGCGCTGGCGGACGGGGGCGTTCGCGGGCAGGCGCGATGGGTGATCGTGGGGCAGGAGCCGCCGCTGTTCGAGGTCGCGAGGGTCGCGGGCGTGGAGCCGTTCTGGCGGACGCGGGCGTGGGAGGGGCTGGAAGGGGCGAGCGAGCCGGTCCACGCGGGCGAGGTGGTGGTGATGGAGGCCGGGCGCGTGCCGGCCGGGATCGAGCGCGGGGCGACCGCGGAGCAAGGGGCCCTGTCGTTCGACTGGGTGGAGAAGGCGATCGAGCTGGCGAAGCGTCGCGAGGGGTCGCCATGGCGCGCCAGCGCGATCGTGACGGCGCCGATCAGCAAGGAGGCGTGGGCGCTGGCGGGGCATGGGAAGTTTCCCGGGCACACGGAGCTGGTGGCGGCGCGCCTGGGCGTGAGCAAGTACGCGATGATGTTCCATGCCGAGCCGGTGAGGGCGGGTGAGACGACGCGGGCGGCGTCGAGCGCGGGCCTGGACGTGATCCTGGTGACGACCCACTGGCCGCTGCGGGGCGTGCCAGAGGGGTTGCGGGATCATCGCGTGCTGGAGGTGATCGAGCTGGGGCACGCGGCGATGAAGCGGATGGGGGTGGCGAGGCCGCGCATCGGCGTGTGCGGGCTCAACCCGCACGCGGGCGAGGGCGGGCTGCTGGGGCACGAGGACGAGCGCGTGATCGCGCCGGCGATCCGCAAGGCGCGGGAGGCGGGGATTGACGCGAGGGGTCCGCTGCCGGGAGATACGGCGTTCCAGGGGGCGTTGTCGTGGGCGCGGGCGGATGGGACGGTGATGCCCCCGCGGGACTTTGATCTTGTGGTGGCGATGTACCACGACCAGGGGCTGGGCGTGGTGAAGACATTGGCGTGGGACCGGGCGGTGAACACGACGGTGGGATTGCCGGTGGCGCGGACGAGCCCGGACCATGGGACGGCGTTCGACATCGCGGGGTTGAACAAGGCCGACGCGGGGAGCATGAGGGCGGCGATGCGGCTGGCGGTGCGGATGGGGCGGGGGTGAGGGGATGGAACGCGGAGGGCTCCGCGGAACACGAGCAGGGGAAGGGGAGAGGAGGAGAGCAGGGGACTCGCGGTCGCGGGGGTCTCGTGCTCTCTTCCTCGCCTGCTCGTCTCGTCACGATTCGACTTGCCCCGGCGCGATCTCGTCTCTTTGATTCCCCGTGGATCCCGATGACCAAGTGTGCCTGTGCTTCCACGTTTCGCTGCGGAAGGTCCGCACGTACCTGTCGCGGGAGGATCCGCCGGTGGCGTCGCTGATCAGCGAGTGCCTGTCGGCGGGGACGGGGTGCCAGTGGTGCGTGCCGTTCCTGAGGCACCTGCACGCGATGCACCAGCGAGGCGAGGTTCCGGACTTGAAGGTCAGCCCGGAGCAGTACTGCAAGGCGAGGCTGGATTTCCACCAGACGCACGAGCGTGATCCTGGCGTGGTTCGCGAGGCGACGGGGGGCGAAGAAGGGTCGGCGGCGGGGTAGTTCCGGCGCGTCCGCGGGCCTCGCACCGGTGGCGCGCACGCCGTATGCTGGGGCGTGGGTGCGCCGCTGGACATCGTGGTGGTGACGAACTTCGGGCTGGAGGCGGTGGCGGCGCGCGAGCTGGCGGCCCTGGGCTACGAGGGCAAGGGCGCGTCGACGGGGCGGGTGCTCTTCCAGGGGGACGAGCGTGCGGTGGCGCGGGCGAACCTGTGGCTGCGGTCGGCGGACCGGGTGCTGGTACGGCTCGAGCTGTTTGAGTGCCGCGACTTCGACACGCTCTTCGAGACGGTGCGGGAGTTTCCCTGGGAGGAGTGGATCCCGCACGACTTCGCGTTCCCGGTGGACGGTCGCAGCGTGCGCAGCAAGCTCAGCAGCGTCCCCGCGCTGCAGCGGACGGTGAAGAAGGCGATCGTGGAACGCCTGATGCGGGGGCACGGCGTGCACGTGCTGGCGGAGACGGGGCCGACGGTCCGCGTGGAGGTGTCGATCCTGCACGACACGGCGATCATCACGGTGGACACGAGCGGGGCGGGCCTGCACAAGCGCGGGTACCGCCCGGTGGCGGGAGAGGCGGCGCTCAAGGAGACGCTGGCCGCGGGGCTGGTGCAGCTGTCGGTGTGGCGTCCGGACCGCCCGCTGGTGGATCCCTTCTGCGGGACGGGCACGATCGCGATCGAGGCGGCCACGCTGGCGCGGAACATCGCACCCGGGCTGCATCGCGAGTTCGACGCGGAGCAATGGCCGCGGATCGGGGAGGCGGTCTGGCGCGAGGCCCGCGAGGAGGCGGCCGCGGCCCCGCGTGGCGAGCTGGGGCACACGATCCACGCGAGCGACGTGGACGAACGGGCGCTGTCGATCGCGCGTCAGGCGGCCAGGGCGGCGGGGGTGGAGCGGGACATCCACTTCAAGCACGCGCCGTTCCAGGAGTTGTCGAGCAAGGCGGAGTTCGGTCGGGTGATCACGAACCCGCCGTACGGCGTGCGGATGGGCGATCCGGAGGAGATCGACCGGCTCTACCGGAGCATGCCCGGCGTGTTCCGTCGCCTGCCCACGTGGTCGTTCCACATCCTGACGGGTCGCCTGGACCTGGAGGCGATCTTCGGGCAGAAGGCCACGCGGAGGCGGAAGTTCTACAACGCGCAGATCGAGTGCTGGTACTTCACGTTCCTGGGACCGCGAAAGAGGAGCGAGCGGGCGGATCGCGTGGAGGGCGGAGGGGAGGGGAGCCCGGGCGCGGAGGGCGAGAAGGGCTTGGGCGAGGGCGGGGCGAAGGAAGAGGCCATGGCCCCGGGCGCACCACCGCGCGCGGAGGATGGAGAAGCGATCGACCTCACCAGCCGTCCTCCCGTCTTCGGCGCCGAGCCCACATTTCCCATCCGGCAAGGCGCGCCCGCGGGCACCACCGCACCTTCACCGCAACCACCGCGATCGATCTCGGCCTTCGGGGGTCTGCGCGATCGCGACGAGAAGGAGCTGGGCGAGTTCGGGGCGAGGCTCAGGAAGAACGTGCAGCACCTGCGCCGGTACCCGGCGCGGGGGATCACGTGCTACCGGGTGTACGAGCGTGACTGCCCGGACGTGCCGCTGATCGTGGATCGCTACGAGGACCACGCGCACATCGCCGAGTACGAGCGCGAGCACGCGCGGTCGCTGGCCCAGCAGGCCGACTGGTGGGACGGCGTGCGGCAGATCGTGGCGGGCGCACTGGAGATCCCCGTCGAGCACGTGCACGCGAAGGAGAAGCGCCGCCAGCGCGGCCTGACGCAGCACGAGAAGCAGGGCGAGAGCGGGGAGACGATGATCGCGCACGAGGGCGACCTGAGGTTCGAGGTGAACCTGCGGGACTACATCGACACGGGGCTCTTCCTCGACCACCGCCTGACGCGGGCCAAGGTGCGCGACGAGGCGCGGGGCAAGCGGTTCCTGAACCTCTTCTGCTACACCGGGGCGTTCACGGTCTACGCCGCCGCGGGCGGGGCCAGGAGTACGACGAGCGTGGACCTGTCCAACACGTACATCGACTGGGCCCAGCGGAACATGCGGCTCAACGGGTTCCCGGGTTCCGGGGGCGCGGGCCCGCACAAGTTCGTGCGCGGCGACGTTCTGGAGTTCCTGCGCGCGCACCCGGAGGGCGAGTGGTATGACCTGGCGATGGTCGACCCGCCCACGTTCTCCAACAGCAAGAGCACGGAGGAGGATTGGGAGGTGGCCCACGGGCACGCGGAGCTGCTGCGCCTGCTGGTGCCGCTGATGGCCAGGCCCAGGAAGGGCGGCGATGTTCCCGGGGGCGAGCATCGCGCGGCGTCGGGGGTGATCTACTTCTCGACGAACTACCGGCGGTTCAAGCTGGACGAGGAGCTGCTGGGCGAGCTGGGAGTGGTGTCGAGGGAGATCAGCCGCCAGACGGTGCCGCCCGAGTATCGCAACGAGCGGATCCACCGGTGCTGGCGGATGGTGGTTGGGTAGGCGCGGCGGCGCTGCGGGGCGTGGGCGCCCTGGCGGCATGCGAGGACGGCGCGGGCACTGCGGCTCGGGGCGTCGGCGGGCTACTCGTGCGTCCTGCGTTCACGACGCAGGGCCAGCCACCCGCTCGAAAGCCCGAGGAGCAAGGCCCCCGCGGGCGATGGGGTGGTGGCGGTGATGATGCCCCCGATCTGCGTGCCGTTCCTGGTGTAGTAGCCGGTGACGGTGGTGCCGGCCGGGAGGGGCGGATTGAACCGGGCGCACACGTTCACCCAGTCTCCGAATTGCGAGTTGAAGGTCCAGTCGGTGGTGAGGATCGTCGAGCCGTTTCCGCCCACGGGCCCGCGGATTCCCGTCCACTCACCGGGGTCCGGCAGGCTGTTGTGCCCGCCGATGTCCGAGTCGGCCCACAGCACGCTGGGCATGGGAGGCGGATCGGGCTGGCCGGGCAGGGGGAAGGTCAGGATCGTGTGGAAATCGTTCCAGCCCGAGGTCCCCGGGGGCGGAAGCGGAAAGACCCAGTCCTGAATCTGGCCCATGGCCGCGGGGCACGCCGCGAACATCACGCACGCTGCCAGCGATGACATCTTCATGCTTGTCTCCCTTCGTGAACGAGGCTTTAGCACCGATCGCACCAGCGATCGGCGCGGCAGATCTGTGAGGGGAAGGGGCGCGAAGGCGATTGGGCAGGCGCCACCCACCCCGCCGCGGTCTCATCGCCGGCGCCGCAAGGCCACCATCCCGGCGGCGCCGAAGAGCCACGCCGCGCCCGGCGCCGGGATGACCAGGTGGTAGGACGAGGAGGCCGCCGGACTCAGGTGGGCGACGACGTGGTACGTTCCCGGCAGGAGCGTGCCCGTGTGGTCCAGGGTGCCCAAGGCGGCGAACGGCCCGCTCGGCCCGCCGGTGATGGAGAACGCGGCGTTGGCGCCCGTGATCGCAAACGTGCACTCGCTTTCCAGGGTGATCCAAGTGTCGACGAGGCTCTCGAAGTCGAACGGCGGGATGTTGAGGTAGCTGAGCCCTGACCCGCTGGCGTGGGCGACGAGGAAGTCGGGCCCGAACGTGGAGGTCTGGCCGGCCTCGGCCTGGGCGTAGATGTAGGTGTTCAGCGGCTTATACCAGGTGTACACGAGGCCGGTGGACCACCCTTGCAGGAACGGGCCGCTCTGGCTGAAGGGGAGGACTTGCGCTCCGCCCGCCGGATCGCCGGTCGGGCCGTTGAGGAAGCCCGGGGGCACGTACGTGGCGATCTCGCGGTAGGGGCTGGTGTACGTGATGAGGTCCGCGCGAGCGCTCGCGGTGAGCAGCGCGGCCAAGGCCGACGCGGCGAGCAGCAGGGTCTTCATGTCTTGTCTCCCCGCGGCACATCGCGATATCGGAGCGGTGTATCCGCAAAGAAACTCTACCCCGAGTGCCTCCCGACTTCCATCGGGGAGCAAGGGTGTGTGCAACCGATTGTCAGGAATGGACTTAGAACCGGCGGGGCGGGGCGTACTCACGCCGTGATCGGGCTTATCTGGGCCGCCCCATCCTCGCGGATGATGACGAGGTGGTTCCTGGGCACCTTGAGCCATCCGGGGTCGTCGCTGAGGGGCTCGGAGCAGACGATGGCGGCGCCGCGGGCGTGCTGGTGGGCGACCATGCGGCAGACGCCGCCCTGGCAGATGTAGCGTTTCCCGCTGTGGACGTAGAGGGAACTGGGTTCACCGGGATCGGTGGTGAAGCGGGCGGCGACGGTGCACACGCCGTCGGACACGGCGCAGTTGATCCAGCACTCGTCATCCTCGGCCTCGGGCGGTCGGGGCAGGTGCTCCTTCGCGGACTGGCTGAGGCTGACGACGCGATGGATCGCGTGCTCGAGGGCGCTGGCGATGGCCTGGCCGCGGTCCTTGGCGTGGTGGGGTTCGAGGTCGTGGATCTGGTCGAGGAAGACGGCGAAGAGGTGCTCGGAGTCGGTGGATCCCTTGATGGCCATGAAGGCGTCGTCGGTGAGGTCGGCGAGGAGGCGGCGTTTGATCTGGT
>JBGAOG010000005.1:0-53915 GCA_044221985.1 Phycisphaerales bacterium | reverse complement strand
GGTGGCAGTTCATCTCGGCGACGGGCAGGCCCTGGGTGGCGGCGCGCACGTGGGCGAAGACGCAGTGGCTGCGGGTGACGCGGGCGAGTTCGGCGAGGTTGCGGTTGCTCCAGGCGGGCGTGATCGAGCGGAAAAGCCCGGGCGCTGGGGAGAGGTCGGGCACGTACCACGCCAGCCCGAACCCGTCGCCGTTGAGGGGCTCCTCGGATTCGGCGGCGTGGGTGGACTGGCGGATGAGGGAGTGGGCGGGCTCGGTGACGAGGCTGGCGACGGTGATGGGCTCGCCGTGATAGAGGACGAAGCGGCACATGGCAGGATGATCGGCTAACGCACCGACCAAGGAACAGGACGAGGGCGCCGCTGGGGAGGGATGCCGCGGGGAGGGGGGAAAGGGCCGGGAACAGAGGGCGGAACAGGACCGGGCCAAGGAGCGGGCGGGGCCTTCGACGCCCATGTTCCCGTCCGGCGTGCCGGGGCGTCATCGAGCTCGGCGGCGGCGGGGGAGCGCTGCGGCGTCAGGCTCTCGCTGCTTCCCACTCGGCTACGGGGCCGGGGACGATGACGAACAGCGGGTGCGGCGAGGGGGCGACGGCGGATCGCTGGTGGCGAAGCGCACGGCGGTAGTCCTCGGAGCTCCGGGCCCGCAGCTTCCGCTTGAGGTGGGTCCATTCGCGGGCAATCTGGGCGTCGGTCTCGCGCAGGCGCAGGCACGACTGGCACGGGCGGGCGATCTTGCCGGCGTCGAAGGTGTAGCCGCGGGAGACGGCCTCGGCATGCACGGCGTGGAGGTACGTGGCGATCGCGCCCACCGGGTCCTTTTGGGCCTTAAAGCGGGCCAGTTGGGGGTGGGCCTTGTAGCCGCGCGTGCGACCGCGCAGCACGGCCTGGGCCAGCAGCGCCTCGCGCCAGAGCGCGACGAGCCCGCGCGCGTCGAGGTGGCGGGGATGGACGGTCCAGAGCCGCACGGCGCGGGCCTACTGCCCCTGGGCCAGGGAATACCCCTTCACGCCCTCGTAGGTGCGGAGGAGTTCGTAGCTGCCCACGATGTGGCTCTCGGCGATCTTGTCGAGCAGCGCGATGGTCCGGCTCTGGCCGAAGGTGCCCGGGGTGACGCCGTCCTTGAGCTCGAAGCGGACGCGGAAGTAATCGGCGACCTCGGTGTAGACGCTGCCGGTGGGCCAGACCTGCGTGCCGCGGTTGCTGATGAGGGTGAGCTTGAAGGGCCCGTCGGCGCAGGCGCGCTGCATCTCCTCGGCCAGGGCGAGGGGGGAGAGGGAGGTGTCGAGGTAGAGGTCGCAGCCGACGACGTGGGTGACGAGGTTCTTGAAGGTGCGGATGAGGTGGGGCGAGGCGGGCTTGTGGGGGTGGCGGAAGGAGGGCGCGGCCTGCTCGGGCACGGGCACCGCGGGGACGGTCGTGGGCCCGCTGCCCAGGCGTTCGGCGATGGCGTGCACGAAGGGCAACGTGCCCAGGACGGGCCTGGTCCTGTCGCCGAAGTCGCCGGTGCGCACGCCCTGCTCGAGCGAGGCGAGGAGGGCGTTCTCGATGAGGGCGGCCTGCCTGAGCATCCCGACGTGGCGGAGCATCATCACGCCCGAGAGGATGAGGCTGGTGGGATTGGCGATGCCCTTGCCGGCGATGTCGGGGGCGGTGCCGTGGACGGCCTCGAAGATGGAGATGTGGCGTCCGATGTTGGCGCTGGGGGCGAAGCCCAGGCCGCCGACGAGCCCGGCGCAGAGGTCGCTGACGATGTCGCCCTGGAGGTTGGGCAGGACGATCATGGCGTACTGCTGGGGCTTGACGACGAGGTTCATGCAGAGGGCATCGACGATGACGTCGGCGGCGTCCATCTCGGGGAAGTCCCGGGCCACGGCGCGGAAGCGGTCGAGGAAGAGGCCGTCGGTCATCTTCATGATGTTGGCCTTGTGCCCGCAGTGGACCTTCTTGAGCCCGAGGCGCCGGGCGGTCTGGAAGGCGAAGCGGTGGACCTCGTCGCAGCCGGGGGCGCTCATGATTCGCTTGCCCAGGACGACGTCGTTGGAGAGGCGATGCTCGACGCCGCCGTAGGTGTCCTCGATGTTCTCGCGGACGATGCACATGTCGATGTGGAGTCCGGCCTTGGAGTAGACGGTGTCGACGCCGGGGAGGGTCTTGAAGAGGCGGAGGTTGGCGAAGGCGTTCCAGAGCTTTCGAGCGGTGACGTTGATGGACTTTCCGCCGGTGCCCTTGGGCGTCTCCATGGGACCCTTGAAGAGGATGCCGCAGTCTTCGACGGCGCGGATGGCCTCGTCGGTCATGCCGCGGGAGTTCCCGCGGGCGAAGACGCCGGCGCCCATGTCGACGGGGCGGAAGTCGGCGTGATCGTGGACCCCGGCGGCCTTGAAGAGGTCGAGGGTGGCGTTCATGATCTCGGGGCCGATGCCGTCGCCCGGGGCCAGGGCGATGCTCACGCGTGCAGCCATGGGGAAGCTCCGAAGAGTGGCAAGTTCCGGGCCTGCGGGCACTTGCGCCGCGGCCTGGGGGGCCCAAGCATAGCCGCGGGAATTCGGATGCCGAGCGTCGGGTACGTCCGGTATCATCCCGCGCCACAGATGGGCCAAGGGAGAAGCACGATGGCCAAGAAGTCGTCCAAGAAGAAGTCTGCGCCGGCCAAGAAGGCCGCCAAGCCGGCCTCGAAGAAGCCCGTCAAAAAGTCCGCGCCCAAGGCGGCGGTCCGCAAGCCGGCCAGGTCCGCGGCGGTGAGCAGCACGGCCAACCGCGACCGAGCGCTGGCGTTGCTGGGCTTTGCCCGGGCCCAGGCGGAGAAGTTCGTCAACAGCCTGCAGGGCGAGCACAGCTGCGCCCAGCCTTTCGCGGGCGCCAACCACGCGCTGTGGTCGCTGGGGCACCTGACGTGCACGCACGACTGGCTCGCGGGCCTGCTCGACGGCAAGCCCAGCGCGCTGCCGGCGGATTACAACACGCTGTTCAACATGGGCAGCCAGCCCCAGAACGACGCCTCGAAGTACCCGTCGTGGGAGAGCGTGCAGCGGGCGTACCAGGCGGCGTTCGATCGGCTGTACGCGGCCGTGGGCACGCTCAACGACGCCCAGCTCGACCAGCCGTGCGCGGGGGAGACGTACGGGTTCGCCACCGACAAGCTGGACGCGCTGCACAAGGGCGCGTGGCACATGGGCTGGCACTCGGGGCAGGTCGCCGACGTGCGGAGGGCGATGGGCATGCCGGGGCTGTACGGTTCGTAGGTCGAAGCGAACCACGGAGGCCTGGGGGTGCGAAGGAAGAGAGCAGGAGAACAGGAGAGCGGGAGCGCGGGAGAGCGACCGGGCCGCTGCAAGATCCCCTGCTCCCCTCCTCGCCTGCTCCCGTGCTCGTGTTCCCGCCGCTTCGTTCTTCCGCGGTGGGCTCTTCTTCGCGGTTTGCGGGGTTCCACATGCGCCCGGTGCTGACGCTCGCCCATTCCCCGGATCCCGACGACGCGTTCATGTGGTGGCCCATCACGGGCAAGGTGGACGCGGGCGAGGTGATCCCCGGCGGGGAGGGCGCGCTCCCGCGCGTGGTCGCGCCGCCCGCGATCGACACCGGGCGGTTCGAGTACCGCGCCCTGCCGGCCGACATCGAGGCCCTGAACCGACGGGCCGCCGCGCGGGGTGATCTCGACATCACGGCCCTGTCCTTCCGGGCCTGGGCGGAGGTCCAGGACCGCTACGTGCTGACGGCGTGCGGGTCGTCGTTCGGGGATGGATTCGGGCCCAAGGTCGTTGCGCGCGTGGATCAGCGGGGCGACGCGGTCACCATCGGCTGCGACGCGTGCCTGCGCAACCCCAAGGCTCGCATCGCGATCCCGGGGCGGCGGACGACGGCGTTCCTGGTGCTGGGCATGGCGCTGGGGGAGAAGGCGATGGCGGATTCGTCGCGGTTCGTGGAGATGCCCTTCGACCGGGTGATCCCCGCGGTCGCGTCGCGCCAGGTCGAGGCGGGGCTGGTGATCCACGAGGGGCAGGTGCTCTTCGAGCGCGCGGGGCTCGGGCAGGTGCTCGACCTGGGCGCGTGGTGGAAGCACAAGACCGGGCTGCCCCTGCCGCTGGGGGCCAACGCGATCCGTCGCGACGTGGAGTCGCGTTTCGGCGCGGGCTCGCTGGGGGAGATCGCGCGCACGCTGCGGGCCTCGATCGGGCATGCGCTGGCGCATCGGCGCGAGTCGCTGGAGTACACGCTCCCGTTCGCGCTGGGCAACACCCTGCGGGCCGGGGGCGCGCCGGCGGGGACGGGGCCCGCGCCCCAGCTCGACGAGGTCGATCGCTACGTGCGGATGTACGTGAACGCCTGGACGCTGGACATGGGCCAGGCCGGGCGTGACGCCGTGGGCCGCCTGCTTGGCGACGGCGCGGCCCTTGGGCTCTGCCCGGACGCCGGTCAAATCCAGGTCGTGGGCTGAGGCGGCGCGGCGGCGGATCGCGTTCGTCGCCAGGCGCGAGGGGAGCCGCGCTCAGCGCCGGCGGGGCGGCTTGGGCGGTTGCCTGGGGGCTTTTCGGATCTGGTTGCGGATGCGCGGCACGAGCCTCCGGGTGTTTCGGCGGCGCAAGTCGGGGATCAACTCGTCGATGTTGGTGGGCGGCGCGGGGTAGGGTCCCACGCGCTCGACCAGGACCCGCATGCCCAGGAACCGGGCGAGGCGCGTCACCGTATCCGGAGAGCTGGGGAGCCTCTCGTCGAGCATCCGGCGGATGTTGGAGAGGCTCACGCCGCTCAGCCACGCCACCCATTGGCGGCTGAACGTGCCCTGCTCGCGGGTGAAGCGCCGGTTGGCCAACGGGCACACGACGATCAACTCACGCCTGATCTGCTCGCAGATGGCGCACCATTCGGGCCCGGCATCCTGGCGGCCTCGGCTCATGCCGAACTCTACCCCGCGGGCTGGGCCCTTCAACGGCGGGACGGTCGGGGCGATGGCCGGTTCTACTTGGGCTTCTCGTCCGAGCCCGGCTTGGGCTTGGCCGGAACGGTCGAACCACCTCCGCCGCCGGGGGCGTTGCCCCCCCCGCCCCCGGGCACGACGCCCGTGACGGGCGTCTGGCGCACGCCGTCGATCTTGGCGACGCTGGAGTCGAGGGAGAGGGAAACCCAGCGGCGACCGTTGGCGGTCGCGACCCGCGTGCCCTCCGCGGGCCACCACTCGTACCCGTCGATGGCGCGATGGACGTAGTCGGGCGCGTTGACGAGGAACGTGCCCTGGAAGTACTGGATGGTGGCGCCGCTGCCCCCGTTGTCCTGCCACTGCTCGGTCTCGACGAGCGTGGTGATGAGCTTGCGGAATTCCTCCATGCGCTCCTCGATGGGGCGCGAGGTCTGCTCGTTGTTCGCTCCGGCCTGGCGGAACGGGCTCTGCCCGCCCCCGCCGCCCTTGCGGCTCTGGAGGGCGGCCTGGAGGTCGAACTCGGGGGCGTTGGTGAAGTTGGGATACTCGATGAGCAGGTCGCGGATCGGGTAGATCTTGAGGCGCCGGAAGGTGTTGAGGCGCTCGCGCGGGCCGATCTGCATCGTCCCCGACTCGCTGAGCTGCCAGGTCGAGGCGTTTCCGGCGGTGGCGTCGGAGGAGGCCTTCTCCAGCGCTTTCTCGAGCAGGGCCAGCACGCTGCCCTGGGCGAACCTGAGCGTGATCGTCGCGTCCTTGTCGAGCCCGGCGGCGTTCTTGTCGTCCTGCCACATGATCTCGACGTCGGCGTTGGTGAGGGTGGTGACGAAGTTCATCACATCCTCGAGGCGCTGCTCCTTGAACTCGATCCCGCTGATGGGACGCATGAATCGCAGGAGGGTGTCACGCTGCGGGATGCCCGTCGACGCCTGAACCGGGGCGCTGGCGGGCGGGGGTGTGGCGGGGGCCGCGCCGGGGCCTTTGGCCGGCTGGGACAGGGCGGGGGCGCTCAGCCCTGCCAGGACCATCAAGGCGCCGGAGCGCGTCAAGGTCGAGGTGTTTCGCATGGTTCGAGTCCTTCCCGAGTGGTTCCCGACTCCCGGAGAGTACAGACTCCCGGGCGGTGGGGAGGTTCCCTTTTCCGGCGGAGGGGACGATAACCGGTGGGCGAACCCGGCGCCAGGAACAGGCAAGCGAGGCGCCTGCCCCACAAGAAGAGGAGAGGAAGAGCCACCTCAGGGATTTGAACCCTGGACCTATGCTTTACGAAAGCATCGCTCTACCGCTGAGCTAAGGTGGCCTGCGCGGGGTTTGGCCCGCGGGAGGGTGAAGTATTGGCTCCTCCCGGGTCGGGGGCCAGTACGAACCTGTTTCCGACCGCTCCCCGGCGGGAGGGAGTTCACGAGGGCTCCCGCGACCAGCCTCTGGGGGCTTTCTCGGGGCGAAGCGTGGGGGTGCTGATGGCCTACCCGTGCTCGTCGGCCAGGGCGGCGATGCGGGCCCCGGCGGATCGGAGCATGGCGAGTTGCTTCTCGCCCAGGCGGGCCCGCAGGGTCACGGTGGTTTGGGAGTATTCGCGCTCCAGGACCTCCCCGCGGTTCTCGATGATGCTGATCGTCTTGGAGTCGGCGAGGGGGATGGTGATGCGGTACTCGCGGACGTTGCCGCGGGCGGCGTCGCGGACCAGGGCGGCCAGGGGCTCGTACCCGCGGGAGATGGGCGGGCGTCGCTCGCGGGCGCCGGGCGCCGGCGGGGCGTGCTGCTCCTCACTGTTGGCGTCGGACTGGCGGGGGGAGACGTTGGGGGGCAGGGCCGACACCGCCAGGGAGCCGGGGTTCTTGCGCTGCCAGACCACGAGCGAGGCGTTGTCCGTGAGCTGGTCGACCTTGTTGAGCAGCAGGACCCGCGGGGGGCGCGACGCCGCGGGCGTGCCGCGCTCCTCGAACAGGTCGTCGAGCACGCGGTTGACGGCGTTGAGCTGCATCTCGGCGGCGGGGTCGGAGGCGTCCAGGACGATGAGGAGCAGGTCGGCGTTGGTGGCCTCTTCGAGGGTGGCCTTGAAGGACGCGACGAGGTGGTGGGGGATATCGCGCACGAAGCCGACGGTGTCGGAGAGCATGACGGTGAGCCCGCCGCCCAGGTCCCACTGGCGGGTGCGGGTCATGAGCGTGGCGAAGAGGCGGTCGTCGGCGTAGGCCCCGCCGCGGGTGAGGGAGTTGAAGAGGGTGCTCTTGCCGGCGTTGGTGTAGCCGACGATGCCGACGGTGAAATTGTCGGCCTTTCGGGCCTCGACCTCGCGCTGGCGGCGGGCCTGGATCTCGAGCAGGTCGTCCTGGAGCGCGAGCTTGCGTCGCTGGACGAGGCGCCGGTCGATCTCGAGCTGCTGCTCGCCCGGGCCGCGGGTGCCGATGCCGCCGATCCCCCCGCGGCCGACGATGCGCTCGAGGTGGTCCCACATGGCCTTGAGGCGGGGGTAGGTGTATTCGAGCTGGGCGAGTTCGACCTGGAGCTGGGCCTCGCGGGTGGTGGCGCGGGCGGCGAAGATGTCGAGGATGAGCTCGCTGCGGTCGATGACCTTGCGCCCGACGATCTCCTCGACGTTGCTGATCTGCTTGGGGGAGAGGTCGTGGTCGAAGATGACGCTGGTGGCGTGCAACTCCTCGCACAGGGCCTTGAGCTCCTCGACCTTCCCCGAGCCCATGAACGTGCCCGCGACGCGACGGGAGAGGTTCTGGGTGAGTTCGCCCACCACGGTGGCCCCCGCCTGCTCGGCCAGGGCGCGCAACTCCCCGAAGGGATCGTGGGGGTTGTACACGGAATCGGGCAGGCGGACGGCGGCCAGGACGGCCCGTTCGGACTGGATCTGCAGCTTCTCGCGTTCGTGGCGTGCCAGGGGGGCGCTCCTTGGGGCGATCCTATGGGCCGCGGCGTTCGTACCAGCTCCGCGGGGTGGGGGGGCGACGCCGACCTACCCTTGGCATTCCCCAGGCGGCCCGCGGGCCGGAGAGGAGCGGATCGGTGGGCAACGGTCGAGCGGTACTTCAGGCGTCGCTGGTGGGGATCCTGGGCGTTGCGGTGCTGGGCTCGACCCTGCGGATCGCGGGCGAGAACCGGCGCGACAACGCCGACTACGAGTTCCTCGATCCCATCATCGACGTGCACCAGCTGATCCGCAACTCGTTCCAGGGCGAGGTGGACGCCAAGAAGCTGCAGGACGGGGCGATCACGGGGATGGTCGAGGCCCTGAACGATCCGTACACGGTGTACGTGCCGGCGTCGGACACGGGGGAGTTCACCAAGCAGCTGACGGGCGAGTACGTGGGCATCGGCGCGCAGGTGCTGATCCAGGAGAAGTGGCTGACGATCGTCTCCCCGCTGGAGGACTCGCCGGCGTTCCGCGCCGGGCTGATGGCCGACGACCGCGTGGTGGAGATCGAGGGCGAGTCGACGTACGGGCTGGCGGTGGACAAGTGCGTCGAGAAGCTGATGGGCCAGCCGGGGACGAAGGTCAGGTTCGTGGTGGAGCGCAAGGGGGAGAAGATCCCCTTCGAGATCACGCGCGAGCGGATCAAGACGCGGAGCGTGAAGGGGTTCCATCGCGTGGACGCCGACGGGAACCGGTGGATGTACATGATCGACCCCGCGAGGTCGATCGCCTACGTGCGTCTGACGCAGTTCACGCCCAAGTGCGCCGAGGAGGTGCTGGCGGCGCTCAGGGGCGTCGGGGCGGAGGAGGGCAAGCTCAAGGGGCTGGTGCTGGACCTTCGCTACAACCCCGGCGGGGTGCTCCAGGACGCGATCGACATCGCCGACCTGTTCCTCCGCGATGGGGTGATCGTCTCCACCAAGGGCCGCAAGCACGACGAGGAGATCGCGCGGGCCCGCGGGGAGGGCACGCTGCCGGACTTCCCGATCGCGCTATTGCTCAACGGTCAGTCGGCGTCGGCGAGCGAGGTGCTCGCGGGGGCGCTCACGGAGAACGCCCGGGCGATCGTGGTGGGCACGCGCAGCTTCGGCAAGGGAACGGTGCAGACGGTGCGCCGCCTGCCGCGGGGCAAGGGGGCGGAGCTCAAGATCACCGAGCAGGGCTACTACCTGCCCAGCGGGCGGAGCATTACGCGCCAGGACGACGCCCCCACCTGGGGGGTGGATCCCACCGACGGGTTCTTCGTGCCGATGACGGACGACGAGGTGACGCAGATGTTCGAGGTGCGGCGGACGCTGGAGGTTCTGCACCACGCCAAGGAGAGCGCCGGTGAGGCGCCCCAGGACGCGGGCGCCGTGCCCGCGGCGGATTGGACGAGCGCCGAGGGCGTGCTGGATGCGCTCAAGGACAAGCAGCTCACCGCCGCCGTGCTGGCGGTTCAGCAGCGGATCGAGACGGGGGAGTGGAAGCCCACGGGCGCGAAGACCGAGGGCGGCAAGTCCGTGGGGCAGGCGGAGCTGCACAACGCGGAGGAGCTGCGCAAGCGGCTGGAGCGCGAGCTGGACCGGGTGGACAGGCGGATCGCGGCGCTCGAGGCCGCGGTGGGCGAGGGCGGCGATGCGGCCCCGCCCGACCTCTGGCCCGACAACGTGAAGGTCAAGGGGGGGAAGATCACGGTGTACGACAAGAGCGGGGTGCTGGTCGCCGAGCTGGCGATCACCGGCGAGGACGTGGAGCGCTGGCTGGCCGACGCCCAGGTCAAGCGCGTCGGCGCGCTTCCCGAGACCGGCGCCGCCAAGCCCGAGGCGTCCGAACCCAAGAAGTGACCGCGGCGGTGCGATGCTGATCCTGGGAATCGAGACCTCGTGCGACGAGACGGCGGCGGCGGTGGTCGCCGACGGCCGGCGCGTGCTCTCCAACGCCATTGCCAGCCAGCACGACCTTCACGCGCGGTACGCGGGGGTGGTGCCCGAGCTGGCGAGCCGTGCCCACGTCGAGAAGATCCTCCCGATCGTGCGCCTCGCCCTCGAAGAGGCGGGCATCGGGCTGGGGATGATCGACGCGGTCGCCGTGGGCAACCGCCCGGGGCTGATCGGCTCGCTGGTGGTGGGCGTGGCCGCGGGCAAGGCGCTGGCGTGGTCGCTGGGCAAGCCCCTGGTGGGCGTGGACCACGTGCACGCGCACTTGTACTCGGGGATGCTGGAAGAACCGGGGGATGGCGAGCGCGCGGGGTTGGTGCCCGTCGAGGCGTCGCTCGGGGTCTTCCCGGCCCTGGGGCTGGTCGTCTCGGGAGGGCACACGTCGATGTACCTGTTGCGGAGCTGGATCGAGCTCGAGCGCCTGGGGGCGACGATCGACGACGCCATCGGGGAGGCCTTCGACAAGGCGGCGACGATCCTGGGGATTCCCTATCCCGGCGGGCCGAACCTCGACGCGCTGGCGCGCACGCCCGGGGCCGACGACCGCGCGCACGAGTTCCCCGTGAGCCGCATCGGGCCCGGATCGCTGGACTTCTCGTTCTCGGGGCTCAAGACGAGCCTGCTGTACCGGGTGCGGGGCGTGCCCCAGGGCGGGCGCGCGCAACGGAGTGCGTCGGACCTGGGCGAGGGCGAGCGGACGGACCTGGCGGCCAGTTTCCAGCGGGCGGCGGTGCGGGCGCTGATGCTCAAGCTGGAGCGGGCCCTGCCCCGGGCCGCCGAGCTGGCGGGGACGCCGCTGCGCACGATCCTCGTGGGCGGCGGGGTGACGGCCAACTCGCGTCTGCGCCGCGAGATGACCGAGTTTGCGGAGGCCCACGCCCTGGCGTTGCGAATCCCGCGGATGTCGTACTGCATGGACAACGCGGCGATGATCGCGGGCCTGGCCCACGAGCTGCTCGTCGCGGGCCTGGCGGCGGATCTCTCGCTGGCGAGCGAACCAACCACGGCGTGCTGATGGACTGGGCGAAGTTGTTCACATCTTCGGGTCGGGGCGCGGGCCGGGGGGCGCCCGCGACGGGCCGCCCCGCCGAGTTCCTGCACGTGGCGTTGCCGCATCCCTCGAGCCTGGAGGAGTCGGTGCTCCTCTCGCAATGCGAGGTGGGGCGGGGGCGTGCGGCGGGCCCGGGGGGCCAGCATCGGAACAAGGTCGAGACGAAGATCACGATCGAGCACCGACCCACGGGCGTGATCGCCCACGCCAGCGAGCGGCGGAGCCAGGAGCAGAACCGGCGCGAGGCCGTGTTTCGCCTTCGCCTGCTCCTGGCCACGCACGTGCGTTGCCCGGTGTCGACGGGGGAGATCCGCACGGCGCTGTGGCGTTCGCGGGTGAACGCGGCGGGGCGCATCGCGTGCAATCCGGGGCACGAGGACTACCCGCCGATGCTGGCGCTGGCCCTGGACGTTCTGGCGGCGGCGCGGTGGGACCCCAGGCAGGCGGCGCTGCGCCTGGGGTGCTCGCCCAGCCAGCTGCTCAAGTTCGTGAAGGACTTCCCCCACGCGTGGGGCGTGCTGGGAGCGGCGCGAGCGGGCGCGGGGTTGCGCCCGCTGCGGTAGGGCCGGAAAAAAGAACCCCGCGCCGGGTGAGGCGCGGGGCACGTGTGTGTGGAACAAGAAATCAGATCAAGGCATCAGCGGCGACGACGCCCGGCGACCAGGCCGCCCAGGCCCAGGAGGGCGAGGGAGCCGGGGGCGGGGGTGACGCTCATGTCGTCCCAGCGGACCTCGCTGCCACCGGTGCCGCTCGTGCCGCGGACGGCGTAGAGGTCGGCATCGCTGAACTGCATGCCGGCGGTGAAGGTGGTGGGGAAGGCGCCCAGGAACGGGTTGAGGTGGATTCCGTTGAAGTAGTAGTTGATAGAGCCCGTGACCATGTCCACGTTCATGTGGTACTCGTTGTAGACGTTCAGCAGGGTGAGGTCGGCGCCGAACTGGATGCCCGAGCCGGCCCCGTTGTAGAGCTGGAGCACGCCGGTGCTGAGCAGGCGCATCCCGCCGACGAGGCCGGCGCCAGCGTTGGCGAAGAGGAACATGCCGCCGCCGGAGAGCAGCGTGCCCGACGATGTGCCGACGTAGCACATCACGCTCGCGTCGACGGGCGAGGCGTTGGTCGTGTTATCGACCCAGGCGTAGCGCGAGGTGTTGCTCGCGAAGGCGCCCCAGGTGCCCGTGTTTGTGGAGACGTACTGGCTGCCGGCGAAGGCGCCAGCGCCGTTGACCACCTGGAAGTTGGTCGTCAGCGCGCCCGTGCCGCCGTTGACCTCGATCCAGGTCTGCTGCCCGGCCAGGGCGCCCGGGGCGTAGTCCGGGGCCTCGAAGCCCGTGGTGAACGGGAACTGGGCGTTGGCAACGCCAGCCGCCGCGGCCAAAATCAAGCCTCCCAAAACGATCTTCGTCATGTCCCGACTCCTCTCTCAGACGCTCCCTCGAGGACGTGCGCGGCACCGGGCGACAAGGCACCGATGGCGGATCCGCGCGTGGGTCCGCGTTCAGACAAACTACGGACACGCCGGCGCCGCGGCCACAAGCCGCATCCGCCATCCGTTCCGCCTTGCTTTGCTGGGGGCGTCTCTCTGTCCTCGCAAAGCTGCGGCCAGTATCCACCAAAGCCCTGGGAGTGTCAATACCTGAGCGGACGCATCGGCAGCATTCCCGGCCTTCTAGGACGAGCGGCCGTGCATTATCGGACGTTCAACCGGACCCGTCACCATCGCTCGGCGCGCTAATCGCCGTGGCGTTGGCGCAGCTTGGGGCTGAGGCGGCACAGGAGGTGGGCCCGCTCCACCTCATCAACCCAATCCTGGAGCGTGGCGGCGATCTCGTCGGCAGGGACCGGGGCGCCCGGGAGGGGGCAGGCCGCCCCGAGCTTGGCCTGGGCCTTGGCGCGGAAGCGCGCCAGGACCTGGTCGCCGGCGAGGGCGACGAACTCGAAGTCCTCGTTGAGGAAGAGGGCGGTGGGCACGCGCAGCCCGCCGCAGATCATGACCTGACGGGCGAGGTCGGCGTGCTGGTCGCGGTCGACGAGGCGGAGGCGGATCGCCTCGGGGTTGGCGTGGGCGATGTGGTCGAGCATGGGGACCTGCTGGACGCAGTCGCCACACCAGGTGCCGGAGGAGATGAGGATGTTGAGGCGGCGGGAAAACGACGCGATCAATTCATGCTGGGCGCCCGTCAGCCGCACGCGGGCATGGAACGCGTGCCACGACGCCTGCTGGTCGGGCGTGCCGGTGGCGACGTACTGGTCGTAGGGCAGGGCGGCGTCGAACGTGGCGCGGAGGAAGGCGGGGTCGAGCATGCGCGAGGGTAGGCGCGGGCGTCACCGAGCTATGGCTTCTCGATCATGTCCACGATCCGTCGCAGGTGGTCGAAGGCCTGCATGGGGGAGAGGCGGTCGAGCTTGACCTCGCGCAGGGCGTCGATGGCCGGGTGGGGGACGAACTCGGTGAAGAGCGAGAGTTGCCCATCCCGAGGGGCGGGGATGGCGAGCGTGTCGAGCCTGCCCTTGCGGCGGGCGGAGTCCTCGGCCGGCGCCGCCGACTCTCCCACGTGGTGGACGGCGAGGGACGCGAGGACCTCGCGGGCGCGGTCGATGACGGGGCGCGGGATGCCCGCGAGACGCGCGACGTGCACGCCGTACGACTGGTCCGTGCGACCAGGGAGGATGCGGTGGAGGAAGACGATCTGGGCGTGGGGGTCGCCCGGGGGCCACTCGCGGACGCTGACGTGGAGGTTGGCGACACGCCCGGGGAGGCGCTCCTCCAGGTCGGTCAGTTCGTGGTAGTGGGTGGCGAAGAGCGTTCGCGGGCCATGCTCGGCGCCGAGGTGCTCGGCGATGGCCCACGCGAGGGAAAGCCCGTCGAGCGTGCTCGTGCCACGCCCGATCTCGTCGAGGATCACGAGCGACGACGCGGAGGCGTGGTTGAGGATGTTGGCGGTCTCGATCATCTCGACCATGAACGTGGACTGCCCGGCGTGGAGGGCGTCGTCGGCGCCGATGCGGGTGAAGATGCGATCGGCCAGGCCGATGGTGGCGCGGTCGGCGGGGACGAAGCAGCCGGTGTGGGCCAGGAGCGTGATGAGTGCAACCTGGCGGATGAAGGTGCTCTTGCCGGCCATGTTGGGCCCGGTGATGAGGGCGAGGCGCGGCTTGTCCCTGCTGTCAGCGCCCGCGCCCAGCTCCACGTCGTTGGGCACGAACTGCGAGCCGAGCATCTCGTCGAGCACGGGGTGACGCCCGGCGTGGATCGTGAGCACGGGCTCGCGCACCATCTCCGGGCGGACCCAGCCCTTGCGTGCGGCCTTCTCGGCAAAGGCGGCGAGTGCGTCGAGCTGGGCCAGGGCGTCGCCGACGCCCGCGATCGCGGGCAGGACCTTGACGGCGCGGTCGCAGAGCTCGAGGAACATGACCCGCTCGCGCTCGAAGGCGCGGGACTCGGCGCTCATGACCTTGCGCTCGAACTCCGCGAGCTCGGGCGTCGTGTACCGCTCGGCGTTCTTGAGCGTCTGCTTGCGCGTCAGCTCGGGCGGGGCCTGGCGGGCCTGGGCCTGGGGGAGCTCGATGTAATAGCCGAAGACGCGGTTGAAGCCGACCTTCAGCCCCGGCAGGTTGTACTTGCTCGTGAGCCGGGCCTGGTAGTCGGCGAGGAACGCGCCCGCGTCGCGCTGGAGCAGTCGGGCCTCGTCGAGATCGCTGTCGATGCCGTCGCGGAAGATGCCGCCCTCGCGCGTGTGGGGCGGGGGCTCGTCGACGAGGGCGGCGAGGACGGCGTCGCGGACGGGCGCGACCCCCGGAAGGGCCTTGGCCAGCTCGGCGTGCAGCGGCGCGAGCGCGGGGGCATTGTCGATGAGGGCCGTGATCGCCTCACCCTGCTTGAGCGAGCGGGCGAGAGCGAGCACATCCCGCGGCGAGGCCCGCCCCAGCGCCACGCGGGCCGCGATGCGGGCGATGTCCTGCACGTGCCCCATCGCTTCGGCCAGCTTGCCTGCCAGCGTGCGGTCGTCCTTGAGCGTGGCGACGGCGTCTTGCCGCGCAGCAATTCCGGGGGCGCTGCGCAGCGGGCGGCAGAGCCACTCGCGCAGCAGGCGCTTGCCCATCGCCGTGCGGCAGAGCGACGGGCGACCGGCGCCGCCAAGGAACAGCCCGAGGAGAGATCCTTCTGCCGGATTTCCCATTCCCCCCGCACCGGCCCCGGCTCGCATCGTCTGCACGACTTCGAGGGCCCGGAGGCTCACGGCGTCGATGGTGACGAAGGCCTGCGCCGGCTCGCGGCGCGGGGGGCGCAGGTGGGCGAGGGTCGTGGCCGCCAGAGATACGCTCCCCGCGCCGTCCTTGAGGGCCGCGGCGGCCTCGCGGCGCGACTCCTCGCTCAGCGTCTGCGTCTCGGAGAGGTAGCGCACGACGGCGCCGGCGGGGGAGGTTCCCGGGTCCTCGTCGGAGAGGCCAAAGCCCGCCAGCGTGCCCACGCCGAACTGCTCGGTCAGGGCCTCCCTGGCCTCGTCGCGCCGGAAGTGCCATGGCGGGCGGGGCGTGCCCGAGAGCGACAGGGCCGAGAGCACGCGCTGGACGCGCGGCGGGGCCTTGCCATCGCCCGTCTCGGCGTAGAGCAGCTCGCGCACGCCGCGTCTTGAAAGTTCATCAACGATCGCGCCGGGCGTCGGCGCATCGACGATCGTGAACGCGCCCGTGGAGACCTCGACGATGGCGAGCACGGCGGGGGAGTCGTCGCCCTCGCCGGTGAACGCGACGCCCGCGAGGGTCTGGGTCGCGTCGCTCTCGAGGAGCGCATCGTCGACGAGTGTTCCGGGGGTGACCACGCGCGTCACCGCGCGGGGGACGATGCCCCTGGCGTGCGTCGCGTCGATGAGCTGCTCGCCCACGGCTACGCGGAAGCCCGCCGCGACCAGGCGCTTGAGGTAGGTTTCGAGCTGGTGGTGGGGGACCCCGGCCATGGGGATGCCGGCGGTGCGCTGGGTGAGCGTGAGCCCGATGGCCTTGCTGGCGGCGACGGCGTCGTCGTCGAACATCTCGTAGAAGTCGCCGATGCGGAAGAGCAGCAGGCAGCCGGGATGCCGCTGCTTGAAGCGGGAGTACTGCAGCATCGCGGGGGTTTTGCGAGGATCGGACGGCTCGGGGGGCATCGGGGAAGGAGGATAGGGAAGGCGGTGGCCGTGCGACCAAGTGGCGGAGTACCAGGCGACGCGGCACCCCCGGCCGGCGAGGCAGCCCGGTCACGCGACGGTGCGCTCGACTTCAGGCGGTTCTCGGGTCTGCGGCGGCGATGGGACTCCCAGGGCGACCAGACTTCTTCGAGCCCGCTCACCACCCCATCGGCTTCATGGGGCGTCTGGGCGCCCTGGGCGGCGGTGCGGGTGGCGTCTTGGCCGCCCATGTCGGTCTTGCACCAGCCGGGGCAGCACGAGTTCACCTTGAAGCCCTTGAGGTCGTGGGCGAGGGAGATGGTGAGCATGTTGAGGGCCGCCTTGGAGGTCTGGTAGGCGGCCGCGGCCATGCCGCCGGACTTGGAAACGCCGCTGAGCGAGCCGAGCTGGCTGGAGACGTTGACGACGCGCGGGGCGTCGGACTTGCGGAGCATGGGCAGGGCGGCGCGGGTGAGGGCGAGGACGCCGACGACGTTGGTCTCGAGCGTCTCGCGCAGGACGGCGGGGCTCAGCTCGCCGGGCTTCACGCCCCGGTCGAGGAAGACGCCGGCGTTATTGACGAGGATGTCGAGGCGGCCCAGGTGCTTCTCGATGAGCGCGAGGGCGGGGGTGATGGTGTCGGGGACGGTGACGTCGAGGCGGACGGGCGTGGCTTTCAGCCCCTCGCGCGCGAGTTGGGCGGCGGCTTCCTCACCCTTCTTGGGGTCGCGTGCACCCACCACGACGTGGACGCCCAGCTTGCCGAGTTGGCGGGCGATCTCGAGGCCGATGCCCTTGTTGGCGCCGGTGATGAGGGCGACGCGTGTGGCTGCGGTCATGGGCGATCCTCCGGAGTGTGTTCCCCCGCGCGCGCAAACGCCGCGGAATCCCGCGGCGTCTGTTCAAGTGGAGCGGAGGAGAATCGAACTCCCGACCTCATCATTGCGAACGATGCGCTCTACCAGCTGAGCTACCGCCCCAGGGCTGCACGCCGGAGGGCCGGCGTCCGTCCGGGCCGGGCCCGGAAGGGGAGGATAGTAGCGGTGTTGTGCCCTTGGGCCAAGGCCGCGGGGCGGGCGGGCGAACACGCCCGGTGAGCCGGGGCGTAGTGTGGAGGGGCGTCGAGAGGAGGTCGGCATGGCTCGCCAGCGGTCGAAGGGAATTCTGGTGGCGGTCGTGGCGTCGCTGCTGGCGATGGCGGCATGGGGGGCGGGCGTGGCCCGGGGCGGGGAGGGGAAGGGGGCGACGCTGAAGGCGGTGGTGTCGATCCCGCCGCTGGAGTCGCTGACGCGCGGGCTGCTGCCCGCGGGCGGCGAGCTCCGTGTGCTCATCCCGCCGGGGCGCAGCGAGCACGGGTTCGAGTTCACGCCCGGCGATCTGGCGGCGGTGGGCGAGGCGGACGTGGTGGTGCTCGTGGGGCTGGGGCTGGAGCCGCGGATCGAGAAGGCCCTGGCGGATCGGCCCAATGCCAAGCGCCAGGTGGTGCGATTCGGGGAGGTGCTGGGGTTGCGACAGCCCGAGCACGTTTGGCACGAGGACGAGCACGACGATGCCCACGGCGCGCTGCCGGAGGGTTGGATCGACCAGCACGTGTGGCTGGACCCGTCGCTGGTGGAGAAGATGGTGCCCGCGATCGCGCAGGCGATATCGCGATCGCTGGAGGGCCAGGGGAAGCTGGACGACGCCGCCAGGGCGGCCCTGCGCCGGGGCGAGGCGGAGGTCCTGGCGCTGGTGCGCCAGGTGGACGCCGAATTCCGGGAGAAGCTGGCGCCCGCGAAGGGCAAGGCGATCGTGACGAACCACAACGCGTTCTCGCGCCTGGCGCAGCGCTACGGGCTGACGATCGCGGCGACGCTGCGCGAGCTGGAGAGCAGCGAGCCCACGCCGTCGGAGGTCGCCCGGGTGGTCAAGGCCGTGCGCGAGCACAAGGCGAGCGCGATCTTCGTGGAGCCGCAGTACAGCGCCGCGGTGGGGCGGCGACTGGGTGAGCAGGCGGGTGTTCGGGTGGGACGGCTGGACGCGATGGGCAAGGGCGACTGGGCGGCGTTGATGCGGAGCAACCTGGACGAACTGACCCGGGCCCTGCGCGACTAACCTGCGGGGACGATGGGCGACGCGGGGAACAACCTGGGCGGGGTGGCGGCGGTGGACTACCGGCACGTGAGCTTCACCTATCCCACGCGCGGGTGGGATGGACGCCCCGTCGAGGACGCGCCGGCCCTGCAGGACATCACGCTGAGCGTGCGCCAGGGAGAGCGCCTGGGCGTGCTGGGCCCCAACGGCGGCGGCAAGTCCACGCTCCTCAAGCTCACGCTCGGGTTGCTCAAGGGGCACGGCGGGGAGATCCGGGTGCTGGGGCTGGACCCGGAGGCGGCGCGGCGTCGCCGGCTGATCGGCTACGTCCCCCAGCGCAACGAGGCCGAGCTGCGCTTTCCGCTGAGCGTGCGCCAGGTCGTATCGATGGCCCCGGGCGTGGGGCTGAAGCCCTGGGAGTTCTTCGATGTTCGGGGTCGCGGGGCGATCGAGCACGCCATGGAGTCGGTGGGCGTGGCATCGCTGGGCGGGCGCGCCATCGGCGAGCTCTCGGGCGGGCAGCTCCAGCGGGTCATGATCGCGCGGGCCCTGGCGGCCCGTCCGCGGATCCTGATCCTCGACGAGCCGACGGTGGGGGTGGACGTGGCCGGGCAGCACCAGTTCGCCGAGCTGCTCAAATCCCTCCACGCGCAGTACGGGCTCACGATGATCGTCGTGAGCCACGACATCCGCACGATCGCGGCGGGCAGCGACCGCGTCGCGTGCCTGAGCCGCACGCTGCACAGCCACGTCGCGCCCGAGGGGCTCACGCCCGCGGTGCTGGCCGAGGTCTTCCGCCACGACGTGGCCGCCATCTTCGGGGACGTGCACGTGGACGCCCACAGCGCGGCGACGTGCCGCGATCCCTCGCACCACCACGGGAACTGAACGCCGGGCATGGTCCACCTTCGCACCATCGAGTACTTCACGGACCCCGTCCTGCGCGGGATGTACTGGCCCAGCGTGGGGACGGGCCTGGCCGTCGCCGCCCTGGCCGCGCCACTCTCCGTGCTCGTGGTCCTCAAGCGTCTGGCGTTCATCGGGCAGGGGATCAGCCACGCGGCGTTCGGGGGCTGGGGCCTGGCCAGCGTACTGGCGGGCGTGGGCTCGGCGGGCGGGGCGCTGGCGATCGTCTCCCGGGCCGCGGGAACGTCGCCCGGGCAGCTCGCGATCGTGTATGTCTTCTGCGTGCTGGCGGCCCTGCTCGTGGGGTGGATGAGCGATCCCGGGCACAGCGGTCGCGGGCGCAGCGTCGAGCCGGACACGGCCATCGGGATCGTGCTGGTCTCGTCGATGGCCCTGGGGGCGATCCTGAATCGCCTGGCGCGCGAGCCGCGACCCTGGGAATCGTTCCTGTTCGGCTCGGTGCTGGAGTGCGGCCCGGCGGACGCCCTCGCCTCGCTCGCGGGGGCGCTGGTCGTGCTGGGCGCGCTGTGGGCGCTGCGCCGCCCGCTCACGTTCTGGGCCTTCGACGAGGCGGGGGCGGCGGCGTTCGGCGTGCGCGGGGGCGCCATGAGCGCCGCCCTCATGGCCCTGCTCGCCCTGGCTTCGGTCCTGGCCATGCGACTCATCGGCGTCGTGCCCGCCACGGCGATCCTCGTGCTCCCCGGGGCCGCGGCGTTGCGCCTCAGCCGGCGGTCCGGGGTGGTCCTGGGGGCGGCGTGGATCATCGCGGCGCTGGGAATCCTGGGCGGTCTGGTCGCCTCGTTCGAGTTCGATCTGCTGCCGGGCGCGAGCATCGTGCTCGTCCTGGCGCTGCTCTTCGCGCTCACGCCCGTGGTGGGCAGGCTCCGCGGGGGGCCCAGCTGAGCGGGCCCGGGCCCGCGGGGAGGAACGATGAAGGCCGAGAACCTGCTCGCCGAGCTCAATCGCCTGCGCAAGGACCTGGGCGAGGACCCGGCGGACCTGGAGTGGCTCGCCCTCCACCACGCGTTCTGCTTCATCAGCTACAAGATGTCCGACTTCCAGAAGTACGTGGAAGAACAGGCGAGCAAGGGCGCCTTCGAGCGGTACGAGAGGCAGGCCTGATCCACGGGATCAGTACTCGACGGCGACTCCCGCCGTGCCGACCACCTCGAAGGAACTGCCGTTATTCAGGTCCGCGCACACGCCGCTCAGGAACTGCGCGCTCACGCCCACGCTCAGGCTCCACGCGCCGAAGTCCGCGTGCACGGGCAGCGGGAGCGAGCCCTTGACCCCCAGCGCGGCGAAGCCGAAGAGGTCGTTGCGGCCTCCCGAGTCCTGGTAGTAGTTCGACAGCGACAGCCCCACCTGCGCGGGGAACGAGATGGCCAGCGTCGTGCCACGGTCCAGCTCGGCATCGAACCCCGGGCAGACGCCCAGCTGCAGGTACGCGCCCGTGGGGCGCACGCCGTCGCCCGTCGCGCTGCCCGTCTCCACGGCCAGGAGCACGCTGGGGCAGAGCTTGTACGCGCCGAGCAGCTCCGCGTCGTCGTAGGCCAGCGTCAGGTCGAACTCGTCGGTGGTCTCGAAGGCCCCGTTGGGGCTGGTGGGCCAGAGGTACTGCACGCCCACGGTCCACTGGTCGATGGTGGCGGTCACGCCGAAGGCCACGTCCTGCTCGTACCAACGCTTGAGGAGGTCGTCGGTGGAGACGGCGTTGGTAGCCTTCGAGTGGACGCTGCTCCAGGTGTTCACGTTGGCCTGGAGCGAGAATTCACTGCCCCGGTACACGTCGAGGGCGAGCGAGGCGTAGGGCTGGAAGACGACGCCGCGGTCTTCCTGGCGGATGCCGCGCGCGAAATAGGCGTTGGTCACGTCCAGGCCCAGGGTCAGGTGGATGCGCCCGCGGTTGGGGCCCGTTTCCTCCGCGCTGGTATCGAGCCTGGGCGGCGGCGGCGCGGGCAGGCGCTGGCGGTCCACGTTGGGGCCGGCGGCCTCCTCACTTTCCATCGCCTCGACCGTGGCGATCGAACCCGGATCGTCGACGGGCTCCTGCGCCCGCGCGGGCGACCCGGGGATCGAGACCACCCCGATGCAGGCCCAGCACATTCGTGTGAATCGCATCGGTCTGGCCCCGGGTTTCCGCCCCCGGGGCGCGAGCGTCGCGCGGCTCCGGGGGTGGAGTCTGGATCGGCCGGTGCGGTCCTTGGCTTCAACGCAGGACCTGCGCCCGGCGGGGAACGCCCCGTTCGTCGGCTCGGGCCGCCGGCAGATGACACCGCGGCCCCGGCGCACGGGCGCCAGGGCCGCTGGAGGTGGTCACGGGACTCTGCTCACACCTTGAACTTCGCGACAAGGGACCGGAGGTGCTCGGCATCCTTGGAGAGGTTTGCGGCGGCCTGCGCCGCCTGGCTGGCGCCCTGCGTGCTCTCGCGGGTGACGGCGGAGATCTCCTGGACGGAGCGGGCGATCTCCTCGCTGGCGGCGGACTGCTGGGTGGCGGCGGCGGCGATGGAGGCGACCATCTCCACGACGCTATTGGACCCGGAGACGATCTTGGCCAGGGCGTCCCCGGCCGAGGTCGCCAGCTCGACGCCCTTGCCCACGCGTCCCGATCCGGACTGGATCTTCTGGACGGCGTCCCCGGTGCCGGTCTGGATCTCACGGATGGACTGGGCGACCTCCTCGGTCGCCTTGGTGGTGCGTTCGGCGAGCTTGCGCACCTCGTCGGCGACCACCGCGAACCCGCGCCCGTGCTCGCCGGCGCGGGCGGCCTCGATGGCGGCGTTGAGGGCGAGGAGGTTGGTCTGGTCGGCGATGTCGTTGATGACCTCGATGATGGCCCCGATCTGCTCGCCCTTCTTGCCCAGGTCCGAGACGCTGGAGGCGGAGGAGGTGACCTCGTCGGAGATGAGCTTCATCTCGTGGACGGTCCCGGCGACGATCTTCCCGCCCTCGTCGGCCTGCTGCCTCGAGTCTGCGGCGGCCCTGCTGGTGGCCTCGCTCTTCTGGGCGACCTCGGAGGCCGACGACGCCATCTCCTCGACCGCCGCGGAGACCTGGCTGGCCTGCTGCTCCTGCTTGGACAGGCCCGCCGCCATCTGCTCGGCCGACGCGGCGATCTGCGTGGACGCCGCCGCCACCGAGTTGGTCGAGTCCGCCACCGACTTGATGAGCTTGTGGAGCGTGTCCACGAAGGTGTCAAACCAGTGGGCCAGGCGCCCGATCTCGTCCCCGCGCTGGAGGTTGATCCGCTTGGTCAGGTCCCCGTCGCCGGTGGCCACGTCCTTGATGCGGGAAACCAGCCCCTCGAGCGGGCCCGTCACCATCCGGCGCAGCGCGAAGACGAACGCGAACGCGGACACGAGCACGGTCGGGATGGTCACCCACAGCCCGCTCTTGATGAAGGAGGCGACCTGGGTGTCCACCTCGGCCAGGGGCATGACGACCTCGTACGCCCCGTGCAGGTCGCCGGGCTTCCAGCTCTCCATCGCGAAACCCAGGGGGTCCTTGCCGTCGAACCTCCCGTCCTTGTCCTTCGCGTCGTACTTGGCGGGGTCGCCGTGGCACATCATGCACGTTTCTTCGAGGCGGATCGCCCGCATGAAGTGCAGCATGTTGGTCGTGGTGTCGATGCGCCCCAGCCCCGTCTGCCCGCCGGAGGCGACCTGGGCCTCGAGGTCGTGGAGCATCCGGGCCCGGAACGTCCCCTCCTCGGGCTGGTTCTTGGGGTTGCGCGCCTGGAACGCCGCCACGTGGAACTCGAGGTTCTCCCGCTTGGCCGCCTCTCCGGCGGCGGTCCACCCGACCACCACGGGGATCGTCTGGTAGAAGCGGGTGGTGTCGTAGCTGGCGCCGCTCTGGATCTGCTCGAGGGCTTCCTTGAGGAGTGCGTCGGTATCGATCGCGTGCTCGGACTGGAGCCTGGAGGCGTGGTTCTTGGCCTCATCGGCCACGGCCGTGAACGCCGCCGCCTTCTCCATCAGGCTGTCGCGGGCGTCCTGGGCGAAGCCCCGCACGAAGACCACGTAGTTGGCCCCGACCACGGCCACGATGGCGATGATCGCCGGGAGGACGATCTTCATCGAGAGGCTCATCCCCTGCTTGCCGTTGGAAGCTGCGCTGCTCATGGCGTGTCTCCGAGTCCGAGCGGTCGGTAAGCGGCGCCCCGGGGACCCACCCCGCCGACGCTGCCACTGCGGACCGAATCGGCCGATTCGCCAGGCGACTTTTTCGCGACTTCCCAAAAAGAAAGGTCAAGTTCGGCGCCGGCGGGGCCCGCCCCAACGCGCTCGGCCATGGCGCCCCCGGGGCGACGGGGACCGCCCGCGTCAGTGCATCCGCTTGATGGCGTCGACGATGCGCTGCGCGGTGCGCACGTTGGCAAACCCGGCGGCGGCGTCGATGGGCGGGCGCTGCCCGGTCTTGACCGCGGTGAGGAACGCGGAGATCTCCATGACGATCGGCTCGGCGTCGTCCACCAGCAGGGGCTCGATGTTGACCAGCTCGTGCCACTTGAGGCTGGTCAGGTCCGCCCCGCCCTTGATCTGCTCACGCACCTCGCGCATCTGGATCTCGTTGGCCAGGCGGCGGATCATCGTCCCCGTCTTCTGCCCGTAGTCGATCTTGATGTACGCGTTCTCGCCCGTGATGCGCGTCACGCGCTCCGTCTTGAGCGCCAGGCGGCTGGCCGTGATGTCCGCCACGCAGCGGCCGTGCGGCGTGTTGAACTCCAGCCACGCGTTGCACAGGTCCTCGTGCTCGGTGACGACCGCCACTCCCGCGGCCCGGATCGAGTCGGGCTCGCGCCCGCCCATCAGCATCAGCACCACGTCCAGGTCGTGGATCATCATGTCCATCACCACGCCCACGTCCACGCTGCGGAACGTCATCGGGCTCACGCGCACCACCTGGATGAACCGGGGCACGATCTCCAGCCCGCTGCTCGACGCCTTCTGCATCGCCCGCATGACCGGGTTGAACCGCTCGATGTGCCCGACCATCAGGCACGCGCCCGTGGCGTCCGCCAGTTCCTTGATCTCCCGGGCCGTCGCCTCGTCGCCCGCCAGGGGCTTCTCGATCAGGCACGCCACCCCCGCCCTGAGCAGGGGCTCGGCCATCTGGCGGTGCAGCGTCGTCGGCACCGCGATGCTCACCGCGTCCACGCCCGCGTCGATCAGGCGACGCACGTCGTCCATCGGGCTCGTGTTGAACTTGGTCGCCAGCTCCTCGCGCCGCGTCTGGTTCGCGTCCACCACGCCCACCAGCTGGCACCCCGCCATCGTCGCGTACACCCGCGCGTGGTGCTGGCCCATCCGCCCCACGCCCACCACCCCGCAGCGCACCGCCCGGTCCTTGAACCGGTCCACCAGCAGCGAGTGCGGGACCTCCACCGGCAACGTGCGTGCTTCCGTCCGCGACATGGCTCTACCTCTCGGACCTGGCGTCCGCTCGAAACACAACCGCGGGCCCGGCGGCCCGCGGCGACATCGCCCGCGCTGCCGGGCCTACTTCGCCCCGACCTCCGCCAGCGCCGCCGCCAGCGTGTCCTTCTTCTGGTACCCCACGAACTTCTTCACCGCCTGACCCCCATGGAAGATCATGACGGTCGGGATCGCCTGGATCCCGTACTTCATCGCCACGCCCTTCTGGTTGTCGATGTTCACCTTCCCCACCTTCGCCTTGCCCGCCAGGTCCGACGCCACCGCGTCGATCACCGGGCCCAGCGTCCGGCACGGCACGCACCACTCCGCCCAGAAATCCACCAGCACCGGCTGGGGCGACTTGATCACCTCGGCGTCGAAGTTCGCGTCCGTGAACTCCCTGACGTGCTCGTTGGCCATGGTTGACTGCTTCCTCGCTCGCAAGCCCAGGCCCCGGGGCTCCTTCGCCCGAGGCCGACCCATCGTAGCCGCCGGTGCCCCCGATCGATCGCTCGACACCTCAAACCCGATAACGTTCGCCTCGCGTTAGTGAGGCCGCCACGCGCAAGGCTTGCCCCTGGGGGCCGGGATCGTGCACACGGAACAGGCGTGCACCGGCGCGCCAGTGCGCGACGCTGGCCGCGAGCGACCCCGCAAGGCGCTCCTCGGGCGTCGAGTCGCGCCCCAGGCTGATGCGCCCGACGAAGCTCTTGCGGCTCGCGGCCGACAGGATCGGGCAGCCCAGGGCCTCCAACTCCCCCGTGCGCGCGATCAACTCCAGGTTCTGCTCCACGCTCTTGCCAAAGCCCAGCCCCGGGTCCAGCACGATCGCCTCGCGCGCCACGCCCGCCCGAAGCGCGGCCGCCACGCGCCCGACCAGGAACGCGCCGACCTCCTCCACCACGTCGCGGTAGTCAGGAACGCGCTGATAGCGGTCCGAGTACGAGTCCTCCGGCGGCGGCGCGCGCCGGTGCATCAGGACCATCCCCGCGCCGCGCTCGGCGGCCAGGGCGAACATGCGATCGTCCTCCCGGCCCGCCGAAACGTCGTTGATCGCGTCGGCGCCCGCGTCCAACGCCGCTTCCGCCACGCGCGACAAGGTCGTGTCGATCGAGATGGGCACGCGCGGGCAGTGCTTTCGGATCGCGGCCAGGGCGGGGACGAGGCGGCGGAGCTGCTCGTCGGCGTCCACCCGGGCCGCGCCGGGGCGGGTGGATTCGGCGCCAAGGTCGAGCATGTCCGCGCCCGCGTCCAGGGCCTGGCGTGCCGCGTCCAGGGCCGCGTCGGGTCCGTCCGCCCGCGAGAGCGCGTGGAAGCTGTCGGGCGTGGCGTTGATGATGGCGATGACGCGAGGAACGTCGAGCGTGATCGTGCGAGCGCGAGAGACCTGCCAGGCCGCGGGCATGGCTGATCCTACGGCCCCGCGCGAAAAAAGGGCCCGCTCCTGCGAGCGGGCCCCGAAGACTTCAGTTCCTGCATGGGGACGATCAGAACTTGGGCTTGGCGTCGCCCTTCATGTCGTCGTCGCCCTGCATGTCGCCGTCCTTGGGCTCCATCTGCTTGCCCATCTCGACGAACGTCTTGATGACGTCCAGGGGCACGTGGACGCGGGCCTGGGCCCCGCCGCCCAGGGTGGACATGCCGATACCGATGGGCGCCAGCTGCTCGGGGGTCTGCATGTCCCCGCCCCCGCCCATCATGGCCATGAAGCCCTGGACGGTGTCGAGGATCGCCTTGGTGCCCACGAACAGCTCCATGCAGCGGTCGCCGGGCAGTCGCTCGGCGGTCTGCTTGACGAGGGCGTCGTCCATCATGCCCTTGCCGCTCCTGGCGGCCTCGAGGGCCTTGGTGAGCAGCTCGCTGTTCTGGCTCATGGTGCCGACGAGCCCGCCGTCGAAGGGCAGGACGAACCCGCTCATCGAGCCCTCGGGCCCGAAGAGCATGGGCATCATCATCTGGGCCTGGGCCGCCGCCGGATCGTTGGGGTCCATCTCGAAGGCGAGGGTGTAACTGCTGGCCTTGGCGCCGGCGATCTCCTTGGCGTTGTCCTTGTAGTCCACCTTGAAGGTGATGCCCTGCTGCTTCTTCCCGTTCATCTCCATCATCATGGCCTTGTAGCTCTCCCCGAGCTTCTTGGCGTCCTTGCTCGGGAAGTAGTAGCTGCTGTTGGCCAGCAGGCCCGCGCCCAGGTCGGACGCGCCCATGAAGTACGCCTGCCCGTCGGCGAACTCCATCATCCGCGCCCACTGGTCGAACCCGCCCATGGGAGACGCCTGCGCGCCCGCCGCCTTGCTCATCTCCCCGGCGTTGCGGATCAGCGTCCGCATCCCCGGCGAGCTCCAGTCCATCGCCGCCGCGAACAGGAACGACCCCGCCGGCAGGCGAGCGAGCAGGCGCGAGGAGTGCCCCTCGCCCGTCAGCACCTTCGCCGAGGCGCTCTCGCCCTTGAAGTTCGCGCCGAAGTCCAGGTTCACGCCCTTCTCGTCCATGCTCAGCCCGACCACCCCCGCCTGCGCGTCGCGCACGAAGGCGTCGGCCACCGCCGTCATGATCTTCAGCCCCGACTGCATCTGGGCGCCCTGCTCGCCCATCATCGCGGCCATGCCCTCGATCTGCTCCTTCATCTCCGCCACGCCCTTGGCGAGCTGGTCGTGCATCGCCGGGATGTCCGCGATGATGAGCACCTCGGCCGCGTCCGCGATGCGCTTGCCCGCCGCGCCCAGGGCCTTCTCGTGCGAGCCCTTGGCGCCCGCGGCGCCCGTGAACTTCTCCGCCACTTCCTGGCTGTCGGAGATCGCCAGGTAGCCCCCGCCGATGTCCTTGGCGTACCCATCCTTGTCCCCGTCGGGCATCTTCACCTTGACCACCTTGCCCCCGCCCTCGCCGCCCAGGCTCTTGATGACGGCGGCCGCGTCGGTGACCGGCACGATCATCACCACCGTGCCCTCGCCCATCCCGTCTTCCTTCGGGGGCGTGATCGCCAGCGCCAGCGAGCCCTTGCGGTTGAGCCCCTCCATCTTCAGCACCCCGTCCAGCTTCTCCTTGGCGTCGCCGGGCATCGGGAGCTTGAGCTGCTCGGCCATGCCCATGACGCGCGCCTTGAAGGCCTCGAGGTCGCGGATGGCGATGGTGACGGGCGTGCCGGTCGGGACCCGGTCCAGGGCCGCGGGAATGTCCGCCAGGCTCACGTTACATCCCGCCGCCAGGCACAACATCCCGGCCATCAACGCTTTCGTTCCACCGATCGTGCGCATCCGTTCTCCTTTCAATTCCGATTGAGGCGCGCCGGGCGGACACCCACCCTCGCGCGCCGATCCTGCGCGCCCTTCCCAACTCCACCCCGACACTTCTTGTTGGGGCCCCGCCCGCGCCGGTTTTGAGCCCGGCACCGACCAAGGGACGCACTATAGGTACACGCGCCCGCCCGAGGCTGCTTTGTTCGGCCCCTGATCGGCCCGCCCCGGACTACTCGTTCACGTCCCGGGGCGGGTTCTCGTCCTCGCCATCCGCCGACGCCTCGGGGTCGGGCTCAAACCGTGGCTCGCTCGGATCGGCCGGCGGCGCCCCCTCGTCGTCGCCCTCGTCTCCGAATGGCGCGGGCTCGGCCTGGGCCGGGGCGCCGGCGAACAGCTCGCCCTGCCCGTCGCCCAGAGCGATGCCCTGCTCGGCCGCCAGCTTCTTCATCGCCTCCCACTCCCCGGGGGTGATCAGCACGTCGCGGGCGACGCTCCCCTTGTGGTCGGAGATGATCCCGGCGATGCCCATGAGGTCGATCAGGCGGCTGGCGCGGGTGTACCCGATGGCCAGGCGGCGCTGGAGCAGCGAGACGCTCCCGCGCCGCGTCTCGAGGACGATCTCCACCGAGCGGGCGAAGAGCGGGTCCTCCTGCGCCGCCGCCAGCGACGCCGAGGAGTTGTTCTGCGAGTCGCTGAGGCGCTGATCGTCGGCGTCGGCGGGGCGGATCTGCATGAGCTGGCGCTCGAAGGACGGGCCGGCCACCTCGCGCATGAATCGCACGACGCGCCGGATCTCGGGGTCGTCCACCAGCGTGCCCTGGGCGCGCGTCAGCTTGCTGCTGCGGGGCGAGAGCAGGAGCATGTCGCCGTGCCCGAGCAGCAGCTCCCCTCCCTTCTGGTCCAGCACGATGCGCGAGTCCATCCCGCTGGCGACCTTGAAGGTGATGCGGCAGGGCATGTTGCTCTTGATCAGCCCGGTCACCACGTTGGCCTGGGGGCGCTGCGTCGCCAGGATGAGGTGGATGCCCACCGCCCGCGCCTTCTGCGCGATGCGGATGATGTGGCTCTCCACGTCCTTGTTGGTCATGATCAGGTCCGCCAGCTCGTCGATGATGAAGACCATGTACGGCAGGCGCCGCGGGATCCGCGCTTCTTCCTCGGGCGACTGCGGGTGGAACCGCTCCTTGAGGTCCTCCCACGTCAGCTCGTTGTACGCCCCGATGTCGCGGCAGCCCGCCTCCGCGAGCAGCTCGTAGCGCTCGTCCATCTTCCGCGTCGCCCACTCCAGGATCGCCGCCGCCTTGGCCATCTCCGTCACCACCGGGCACATCAGGTGCGGGATGTCCTTGAACTGGCTCATCTCCACCATCTTGGGGTCCACCAGCACCAGCTTGAGCTCGCTGGGCTTCTTGGTGTACAGGAACCCCATGATGATCGTGTTCATGCACACGCTCTTGCCGCTGCCGGTGGTCCCGGCGATGAGCATGTGCGGCATCTTGGCCAGGTCCTCGATCAGCGGCTCCCCGCTGGCGTCCTTGCCCAGGAACATGGGCAGGCGCATCCCCGAGAAGATCTCGGTCTTGCCCATCAGTTCCTTCAGGCGCACGCGCTCCTTGTGCGCGTTGGGCACCTCGATGCCCACCGTGTCGCGCCCCACCATGTTGGGCACGATGCGGATGTTCTGCGCCTTGAGCACCCGCGCGATGTCCTTGCTCACCGCCTCCAGCGCCGCCACCTTCGTCCCCGGGCTCAGGCGCACGTGGAACAGCGTGATCACCGGGCCGCTCTCGATCGAGTCCACCTCGCCCTCGATGCGGAACTGCTGCAACGCCGCCACCAGGGCGCTGGCCTGCTCGCGCACGAACTCCTCCAGCCGTGCGTTGAAGTTCTCCTCCGGGTTCTCCAGCAGGTCCAGCCCCGGGAAGCGGTAGGGCTTGGCGGCGTCGCCGTCCACGCCCTCGATCCCCTCCGCCCCCTGCATGCCCGACAGGTCCGCGTCGGTGGCCAGCTGCTTGTCCTTGGTCCCGAAGAAGATGGGGAGCCTCTCCACCTTCTCGCGCAGCTGTGCCTCGCTGAACACCTGCGGCGCGCCGGGCAGGTCGTCATCCTCCTCCGCCTCGGGCTGGGGCGGACGCACCGCCAGCGCCTTCCGCGCCGCCCGCTCCGCCTCCTCCTCGGCCAGCTTCTGCTTTCGGGCGTCGGCCTTGGCCTGGCGCAGGGCCTGGGCCTCCAGCGCCATGTCCATCTCGTCGTCCTCGTCCTCGTCCACCACCACCGTCGCCTCGTCCAGCGACGCCTCCTCCTCGGGCGAGAGCGGTGCGACCACCTGCGGCCTGGGGATGGAGCGTCCCGGCGCCGCCTGCGCATCGTCGAGCGTGGCGTCGTCATCCAGGTCGTTCTCGCGCGCCGTGGGCGTGCCCCGACGCGTCATCCAGCCCGCCAGCGAGGACCACATCCCCCCGCCGGCGCGCTTCCCGCCCTGCAACGCCGCCCGGGCCGCCTGCGATCCGGCGTTGACCGCCAGGGCCCCGGCCGAGGCGCCCACGACCGCCGCCGCCGGTACCGCTCGCTCGCGGGTCCAGTTCCAGGTCCAGTCGAAGAACGCGATGACCCACTGGTCCATCGCCACCACGGCGCCGATCAGCATCGCCACCAGCAGCACCAGCGCCGATCCGAAGCCGCCGAACCGCTCCGTGAGCTGGTGCGCCGCCAGGATCCCCACCGCGCCGCCCGCGCGCCCCGGGATCGACCCCGAGCCGGGGAACATCAGGCGCTGCAGCCCCGCGATCGACCCCGCCAGGACCAGCAGACCCAGGAACTTGAGGCTCAGCGTCAGCATCCGCGACCAGCGAGGCTCCTCGCCGCGGGCCCGCGTCAGCGACAGCAGGCCCACCCCGCTGAGGAGCACCAGCACGTACGACCCGGTCCCCAGCAGCCCCACCAGGCCCGACGCCAGGCGCGCGCCGTACGCGCCGCACCAGTTCCGCGGCGGATCGTTCACCGGCGCCACCTGCCACGACGGCGGGTCCTTGGGGTCGAACCCCAGCAGGCTTCCCGCGGCAAAGATCCACGCGGCCAGGAGGGTCACGTACAGCAGGCGCACCGCGATCGCGCCCGCGGACAGACGATTGTCATTCCGCTTCAAACGGCCAGCCATAGACCTCCAAGATCGGACACTCCCCGCTCCGGCGCATAGAAGTGCCGGGCCGGCGTTTTTTCCTCGTTCGTGTCGTGTTCGGTTGACACGCCGCCGCGCCCGACGACCCCGTGCGCGAGCCCGAACCTCGAACGAGGGCGTCCGGTATCAAGTAGGATGCTCCCTCCGGGGATGCAGGCCCGGGCCGCCGCCTTCCATCACCCCCGAGCATGCCCAGACCCCGCCTCCAATCCACCCCCACGAGCAGCCTCGCGAGGGCGACTTGGGGTGTGTTGGCGGGGGTGCTCACCTTGTCCGGGTGTGGCGATCGAACGCCCAACGGCGGGCCGCTGCCCGTCGTGGCCACCCTGGGCGAGCCGGGCTCCAGCCCGGGCCAGTATTCCTACCCGCGCGCCATCGACGCCGATGGGGAGTCCCTGTGGGTGATCGACAAGCTCGCGAGGGTGCAGCGCGTCGATCCCAAGAGCGGACAGGCCACCACGGGCTGGCGCATGCCCCGGTGGCAGCAGGGCAAGCCCACGGGCGTGACCGCGTGGCGCGCGCAGGGGTCGCCCGACGAGTACATCCTCGTCCCCGACACCCACTACCACCGCGTGTGCATCTACAAGGTCGCGGGTGATCCCGCGTCGAAACGCCCCGGGCAGCTCGTCGCCCAATTCGGCGACTACGGCACCGGGCCCGGGCAGTTCATCTACCTGACCGACGTCGCCGTCGTGCCCAATGCCAAGGGCGACGGGATCGCGCAGCTCTACGTCTCCGAGTACGGCGGGAACGACCGCATCAGCGTGTTCCGCCGGGGCACGCCCGACGCGCCGGGAGCCGAGGGCGAGTACACGTTCGAGTCCGCGTTCGGGCGATTCGGGATCGCGGGCGAGGGGCCCGAGGGCCCCGGGATGGAGCCGTTCTTCAACCGCCCCCAGTCCATCGCGTTCGACCGGGCGCATCAAGAGCTCATCGTGACCGACGCGTGCAACCACCGGGTGGGACGCCTGACCCTCGATGGGAAGGTCGTCAGGTGGATCGGGCATCTCGGGCGGGCGGGGGCGCCCGCCCCGCCGGGGCAGGAAGCCACGTTCGTCAATCCGTACGGGCTGGCGCTGGCGGGCGATGGGACGGCGATCATCGCCGAATTCGGCGCCTCGCGCTTCCAGCGCGTCGACCTGGCCTCGGGGCGCAGCCTGGGCGTGTACGGGAGGCCCGGGCGCGGCGCGGGCGAGCTGGCCACGCCCTGGGGCATCGCCCTCATCGGCGAGCGCGCCTTCGCCCTGGACTCGGGCAACAACCGAGTGCTGGAGTTCGAGCTGCCCCGCGCTCCGCGACTGGCGACGCAGGGGGGCGGACCTCGGTGACCGGCGCCCTCCCCATGTTGGACGCCCAGGCGAGCGAGGGAGCGGTGCCCGCGACGCTCGCGTCGATCGTGGTGGGGCCCATCCAGTTCGACGAGCCCCGCTGGCTCTGGCTCTTTCCCGCGCTGGCCGCCCTGGCCTGCTGGATCGCCCTGGTGAACCTGTCGGGGCTGGGACGGGCGACGCGTTGGACGGCGCTGGCGGCGCGGCTGATCGTGATCGGGCTCCTCGCGGCGGCGCTGGCGCAGCCCAGCTGGCGGCGCGAGTCCGAGGACGTGGCCGTCACCTTCGTGCTCGACGCCAGCCAGTCCGTCCCGGGCAAGCTGCAGCGGGCCGTGGAGCGATTCGCCGCCGACGCCCGCGCCCGGGCGAGCGAGCGGCGCGACGGGGATCGCCTGGGGTCGGTCACCGTGGCCAAGGGCGGGTACGTGCAGCAATTGCCCGCGCCGTTCACGGCGTCCATCGAGCAGCAGCACAAGGGCTCGCTGGACCAGACCAACCTGGCCGCGGGCGTCAACCTGGCCCTGGCGGTGAAGCCGACGGACGCGGCGTACCGCATCGTCCTGGCCAGCGACGGGCTGGAGACGACGGGGAGCCTGCTGCAGGCGGCCGAGGCCGCCAAGGCCCTGCGGGTGCCCGTGGACGTGATCCCGCTGCGGTTCAAGCACGAGGCGGAGGTGATCGTGGACCGGGTGGTGGTCCCGTCCAACGCGCGCGAGAACGAGACCATGACGGTGCGGGTGGTGCTCAACGCGACCCGGGCCACGCGCGGGCGGTTGGCGCTGCTGGTGGACAACAAGCCGCTGAACCTGGGGGGCGAGGGCGGGGCGTCGGCGCCGATCGAGCTGGAGGCGGGGACGAACGTGCGCCAGTTCAGCGTGCCCGCGCTGGCGCGCGGCGCGCTCAAGTTCGAGCCGGTGTTCATCCCGGATCCCGCGTCCGAGGGCGACGCCATCGCGGAGAACAACCGCTCGAGCGCGGTGACGTTCGTGTCGGGGGAGGGGCGGGTGCTGGTGCTGGCGAGCGACGCTCGAGCGAGCGAGGCCCTGGAGCGCGTGCTGCGCGAGTCGAGCCTCAAGGCCGACGTGCGCACGCCCGCCGAGGGACCCCAGACCATCGGGGATTTCAACGCGTACGACCTCGTGCTGGTGGTCAACGAGCCGGCGGACCACTTCTCGCAGAAGCAGCAGGAGGACCTCAAGCGGTACGTCTACGACAGCGGGGGGGGGCTGGTGATGATCGGGGGCGACCAGTCCTAC
This sequence comes from Phycisphaerales bacterium, assembly GCA_044221985.1. GTDB lineage: Bacteria > Planctomycetota > Phycisphaerae > Phycisphaerales > UBA1924. The sequence continues at coordinate 20,566 of JBGAOG010000005.1, read as the reverse complement.
GGCGCCGGGGGGTGGATCGGCAGCCCCCTCGAGGACGCCCTTCCCATCCGCCTCGACCCGCCCCAGAAGCGCGAGATGCCCAAGGGCGCCCTGGCCCTGGTGGTGCACTCGATCGAGATGCCCGAGGGCGTGTACTGGGGCAAGCGCACCGCCGAGGCCGCCGTCGACGCCCTCTCGCGCCTGGACCTCGTGGGCATCAACGAGTTCACGGGCGGGGTGTCGGGCCAGGCCGGCGTCGAGTGGGTCTACCCGCTCTCGCCCGTGGGCGACAAGTCCCGCGTGAAGCGAGCCATCAACAACCTGACGTTCGGCGACATGCCCGACTTCACGCCCTCGCTGGAGCTGGCCTACGACGCGTTGGCCGCCGCCAAGGACGCCGGGCAGAAGCACGTCATCATGATCTCCGACGGGGATCCGTCGGCGCCCAGCTCGGGCCTGCTCGACAAGTACCTCGACGCGGGCATCACCATCTCCACCGTCGGCGTGTTCCCCCACAACAGCGGGAACACCGGCAGCCTGGAGTGGATCGCCAGGTACACCAAGGGCACGTACTACTACGTCAACGACCAGGCCGGGCTGGCCACCATCCCCCAGATCTTCATCAAGGAAGCCCGCACCGTGCGCCGCAGCCTGATCTGGGAGGGTGAGGCCTTCACCCCCACGCTCGCCCCCGGCGCCGCCGAGGCGATGCGCGGGGTCAGCGCCGTTCCGCCCATCCGCGGCTACGTGGTGACCGCCGAACGCGAGGGGCTCGCCCTGACCACCATGAAGGGACGCGAGGGAGATCCGATCCTCGCCCAGTGGCAGCACGGGCTGGGCAAGGTGGTGGCCTACACGTCGGACGCCGCCACGAAGTGGAACCCGGACTGGGTGGGTTGGAGCGGGTACAAGGCGTTCTGGGAGCAGCACCTGCGCTGGGCCATGCGTCCCACGGGCAACGCGAACCTCCGCGTGACCACGCAGGCCAAGGGCGATTCGACCATCATCGACGTCGATGCCCTCGACGCCCAGGGCGAGCACCTGAATTTCGCCCGCTTCCGCGGGCGCGTCAGTTTCGCCGACGGAACCAGCGCCGACGTCGACCTCAAGCAGGTCGGCCCGGGGCGCTACCAGGCCGCCCTCGCGTCCACGCCCCCCGGATCGTCGGTGGTCTCCCTGCGCTACGCGGCCCCGGACCCGCAGGCTGCGGCGGGCGTGCTCGAGGGGACCGTGCAGGCCGCCATCAACCGCCCCTTCACCGACGAGTACCGCAGCCTGGAGGACAACGCGCCGCTGCTGGAGCAGGTGGCGGCCATGACCGGCGGGCGCGTCCTTGGGACCGATCCCGCCAAGGCGGAGCTTTGGCGACGCGAGGGGCTGACCTTCCCCGCCCCCACGACGCCCATCTGGCTCGCCGTCGCGGTGGGGGCCATCGGGCTGTTCCTGGCGGACGTGGGGGTTCGCCGCGTGCGCGTCGAGCCGGCGATGATCGCCGGGTTCGTGCGCCGGATGCTGGGGCGGAGCAAGGTCAAGGCGGGCGAGCAGATGGACGCCCTGCGCGCGGCACGCGAGCAGGCCCGGCTGAAGATCGCCCAGCGCGAGCTCACCGCCGCCGAACGGGCGGCCCAGAAGGCCATGGACCAGGGCGCGGCCGACCGGGCCCGGGTCAAGTTCGAGGCCAGCGCCGAGCAGCTCAAGAAGCCCGCGGCGCCGATCGCGATGGGCGGCGCGGACGCCAGGCCCGCCGAGACGCGCCCGGGAATCAAGGACGCGCCCAAGGCCGACGCCAAACCCGGCGAGGGCATGTCGCGCCTCCTGCAGGCCAAGAAGAAGGCCCGAGAGGACATGAAGGAATAGGAAACAGGCGAGGGACCGTGGGCAGTGGACATCAGAACCGCGACCGTAAGGGAGCGGGTTGTTAGAGGAGCACAGCAATGGCCGGACCAGTGAGCACAAAGATGGAAACCCCCGCCGAGGTCAAGGACGCGTGCGAGAAGTTCCGCGCGACCTTCGCGAACCTCAGGGGCGAGGTGGGCAAGGTGGTGGTGGGGCACTCGGAGGTGGTCGAGGCGGTGTTGATGTCGCTCTTCGCCGGCGGCAACGTCCTGCTCGAGGGCGTCCCCGGGCTGGGCAAGACCCTGCTGGTGCGCACGCTCGCCCAGGCGCTGAGCCTGCCCTTCAGCCGCATCCAGTTCACGCCCGACCTGATGCCCGCGGACGTGGTGGGGACGAACATCGTCTCCGAGGACCCGCAGACGGGGCGGCGGCGCTTCGAGTTCCAGCGCGGGCCCATCTTCGCGCAGGTCGTCCTCGCCGACGAGATCAACCGCGCCACCCCCAAGACCCAGTCCGCCCTGCTCGAGGCCATGCAGGAGCGGTCGGTCACGGTCGGCGGCACGACCTACAAGCTCGACCAGCCCTTCATCGTCCTCGCCACGCAGAACCCCATCGAGCAGGAGGGCACCTACCCGCTCCCCGAGGCCCAGCTCGACCGCTTCATCTTCAAGATCGTCGTGGGCTACAGCCAGCTCGACGACCTGCTCACCATCCTCGATCGCACCACGGGCGCCGCGACGCCCGAGGCCTCCAAGGTCCTCGACGGCTCGCGAATCCTGGAGATGCAGAAGCTCGTCCGCGGGGTCATCGTGGCGCCGCACGTCAAGGAGTACGTCGCCCGCCTGACCCTGGCCACGCACCCGGGCACCCCCAGCGCGGCGGGCGGGCCCACCGGCGTCACCAACAAGTACGTCCGCTGCGGCGCCAGCCCCCGCGCCGCCCAGGCCCTCATGCTCGGCGGCAAGGTCAAGGCCCTCATCGACGGGCGCTACCACGTCTCCTTCTCCGACCTCAAGGCCATCGCCCCCATGTGCCTGCGCCACCGCATCCTCGTGAACTTCGAGGCCGAGGCCGACAAGATCGACACGGACAGCATCGTCAAGCAGATCCTGGAGCTGACGCCCACGGAGCCCGTTCGGGCGGGGGTCTAGGAGATCGCGGAGGTTGCGGAGAGGAGCGGAGGGGAAGCGGAGGTGCGAGCATGAGTGAAGAAATCAAGCCTGGAGCTTGCCGCGTGATCGACGACGTTCCTCCGGAGTGGAATCGTCTGACCGAGCAGGTGATCGCTGCCGCGATGGACGTTCACACCGCGCTCGGACCGGGCTTGCTCGAGCGTCTCTACGAGGAGGCCCTCTGCCATGAATTGACGCTGCGGGGCATCCCGTTCCGCCGCCAAGTGCCCATCCGGCTCGAGTACAAGGGGCGTTCCATTGGCGACCAGACGCTCGACCTCGTGGTGGGTGATCTGGTCGTCGTCGAACTCAAGTCCGTTGAGCGCGTCCATGACGTTCACCTGCGCCAGCTGGTCAGCTACATGCGATCCTCCGGCCTCCCGCTCGGGTTGCTCCTCAACTTCGACGTCGAACGGCTCAAGGACGGCGTCTTCCGGCGGGTCCTCACTCGCAACACGCCGATTCCTTCCTCTTTCCACTCCGAGTAACTCCGCGTTCCTCCGCTCCTCTCCGCAACCTCCGCGATCGATCCCATGCTCCGCACCGCCGCACCATCCCGCCCCGCGACGCTCAGCGACCTGCTCCCCTCCGAGCTCATCGCCAGGCTCGATCCCCTCGACCTCTCCAGCCGAAAGGTCTTCTTCGGCAAGATGAAGGGCGAGCGCCGTTCCAAGAAGCGCGGCCAGAGCGTCGAGTTCGCCGACCACCGCGCCTATGTCATCGGCGACGACCTCCGCCACATCGACTGGAACATCTTCGGGCGCCTCGACCGCCTCTTCCTCAAGCTCTTCCTCGAAGAGGAGGACCTCGCCCTCCACGTCGTCATCGACGCTTCGGCCTCCAGCGACTGCGGCGAGCCCAACAAGTTCCTCTTCATGCAGAAGGCCGCCATGGCCATGGGCTACGTCGGGCTCGCCAACCTCAACCGGGTCGCGGTGACGTCGATGGGCGGCTCCGTGGAAACGCCCGGACGCGCGGACGGAGCGGGCACTGGAGCAGAGGGCTCCGACGGGTCCGAGCCCGGCTCTTCCACTTCGTCTCTCCGTCCCCCCGGAACTCAGTCTCTTCCCTCGATCCGCGACCTCCGCGGGAAGCGGCGCGTCCACGACCTGGCCCGCTTCCTGCTCGCGCTCCGCCCCGGCGGGGCGTTCAACTTCCGCGCCGCCGCCGAACGCATCGCCCTCTCGCGCCGCGGCAAGGGCGTCATGCTCGTCTTCAGCGACTTCTTCTTCAAGGAGGGCTACGAGGCCGGGCTCAAGATGCTCGTGGGGCGCGGCTACGACGTCTTCCTCGTCCAGGTCCTGTCGCCCCAGGAGCTCGACCCCGCCGGCCCCAGCGGCATCGCCGGCGACCTTCGCCTGCGCGACGTCGAGGACGCCGACTTCGCGGAGGTCACCATCTCCGCCCCGCTCCTCAAGCGTTACAAGGCCAACCTCACCGCCTACTGCGACCAGCTCCGCGACTTCTGCCTCCGGCGCGACATGAGCCTCCTCACCGTCCGCAGCGATACGCCCATCGAGACGCTCGTGCTCGACTACCTGCGCAAGAGGGGGGTGGTGAAATGAGCGATGAAGCGAGCAAGCGAGCGAGCGAGCAAGCGAGCCAGAGTGGAAAACCATCCCCAGCGCGTGCGCCTGTGCGGACATACCGGGACCTGATCGTGTGGCAGCGATCGATGGAACTCGCGGAGGAGACGTTCCACGCGACGCGATCTTTCCCGGACGATGAGCGTTGGGTGCTGGTGACCCAGATGCGCCGTGCCGCGAACTCCGTCCCGTCCAATATCGCCGAAGGGCACGCGCGCCAGAGCCGCAAGGACTACCTGCGCTTCCTGAGAACAGCACGGGGTTCCCTTGTCGAGCTTGAGACAGAGATCGAGTTGGCGAGGCGATTCGGCTATCTGCCGGACCCTGCCCGGCTCTTCGGCCTTGCTCGCGAATGCGCTCTCATGCTCCAGGCGATGATCCGCAAACTCCAAGCCAAGGGCGGGGGTGCCGCATGATCGCTTGCTCGCTCTCCCCCTCGCTCGCTCGCTCGCTTGCTCGCTCCACCCCTGGGGTCATCCCATGACCTTCCTCTCCCCCTCCCTCGCCCTCGTCGCCGGCGCCATCGCGGTTCCCGCGCTCCTCATCCTCTACTTTCTCAAACTCCGCCGGCGCGAGGTCGAGATCTCCAGCACGCTCCTCTGGAAGAAGGCCGTGCAGGACATGCAGGCCAATGCCCCCTTCCAGCGCCTCCGGAGCAACATCCTGCTGTTCCTCCAGCTCCTCGTCCTGGCCGCGATCCTCTTCGCCCTGGCCCAGCCGCGCTTGAAGAGCCAGGACCTTTCGGGCCAGTCGCACGTGATCCTGATCGACCGCTCGGGCAGCATGGCCGCCCTCGACGCGGGCGAGGGAGCCAGGAAGATCTCCCGCCTCGACGACGCCAAGAAGCAGGCCCTGGCCCTGGTCGACTCGCTCCGCGAGGGCGGCGTGCTCTCGCGCGACGAGGCCGACCGCGCCATGGTCATCGCCTTCGACGAGTCCGCCGCCGTCGTCCAGCCCCTCACCACCGATAAGCAGGTGCTCCGCGCCGCCATCGACGCCATCACGCCCAGCCAGGCGTCCACCTCGCTCGCCATGGCCATCGAGCTCGCGCGGGCCAACGCTCCCAAGCGCGCCGTGGTCGAGGCCGACGGCAAGGTCTCGCTCATGGAGCTCTCCGACGTCCCCCTCACCATCCATCTCTTTTCCGACGGACGGATCCCCGACGCGGCCGGTGTCTCCCTTGGCCCCGCCCAGGAGCCGGGGCGCATCGGCGGCAACACCCTCGTCTACCACCCCGTCGGGTCGCCCAAGGCCCCCAACGTCGGGATCGTCTCCCTCCGCGCCGAACGCGGGTTCGACGATCCCACCCTCATCACCGTCTTCGCCAGCATCGCCAACGACGAGCCCACCACCCGCGACGTGGACGCCGAGCTGATCGTCAACGGCGAACGCCAGGGCCTGCGCACCGTCCCGCTCCCGCCCGCCACGACGCCCGAGGGCGGCGCCTCGTCGATGCCCGGCCTGGGCGGCACGATCTTCCAGATCGTCCGAGGCGAGGGCGCCTCCATCGAGCTGGCCCTGCGCCAGGTCGGCACGGGCGATGCGCCCGCGGGCGACGTGCTCGCCCTGGACGACCATGCCTTCGCCGTGCTGCCCCCCGCGCGCCGGCTGGGCGTGGCCCTCGTGTCGCGGGGCAACCTCCTGCTCTCGACCCTGCTCGACGGGTTGCCCGTCCGGGTGAGCCGCCTCAGCCCGGACGATTACGAGGCCCAGCTCAAGGACGGACGCGCCGGTGACTTCGACGTGGTGGTGCTCGACGGCTATCTCCCCAAGGCGGCGCTCACGGACGTGGGCCTGCCCCCGGGGCGGTTCCTGGTGCTGGGCGTCGTGCCACAGACGCCCGCGTCGGGCATCACCGACAAGGGCAAGGGCCCGCCAGGGACGATCATCGACTGGTCGCGCGACCATCCCGCCCTGCGCGTCGCGTCGCTCGACGGGATCCGGCTCGCCGAGCCCCGCACCGTGGCCTTGGGCGAACGCAGCCCGACCAAGGCCATCGCCATGGGAGAAAAGGGCCCCGTCATCCTCGACCTGGAGACCGCCGACACTCGCGCCATCATCACCGCCTTCGACCCCATGGACAGCAACTGGCCCTTCGAGGCGTCCTTCGTGGTCTTCACGGCCTCGGCGATCAACGACCTGGGCGACGCCGGCGCGCGCGCGGGCGCGTCCCGGTCGCTCCGCCCGGGCGAGACGCTCTCCGATCGCGTGCCGGCCGGGGCCATCGGCACCACCATCGCCACGCCCTCGGGCGAGAAGTTCGACCTCACGCCCGCGCCCGACGGGCGGATCGTGCACGGGCCCATCACCCAGACCGGGTTCTACAGCGTGCAATTCCAGGGCACGCCCGGTCCGGCCGACCTGGCCCTGGCGGGAGGCCGCGCCGGGCGGCTCTTCGCGTCCAACCTCTTCGATTCCCAGGAGTCCGACGTGCGCGCCGCCGATCAGGTGCCCCTGGCATCGACCGTGGGCCAGCCCGCCAAGGACCAGACGGGCAAGGCCGATCGCACGCTCTGGCCTTACCTGCTGCTCGTCGCCCTGGGGGTCATCACTTTGGAGTGGTACATCTACAACCGCAAGGTGCAGGTCTAGGGACGGACCGAGTCGAGGTCGGCGAGGCCGGATAACCCGCGACGGACCATCCAACTCCACCGCCTTCGCCAGCCTCGAACCGATAGAGAATTCCAGATGTCCGCCCCGGCGATCATCACGGCCCTGATTGCGCTCACGCTTTTCGGTCAGCCCCAGGGCCCGAAACGCCCCGATGCGGCCGGGCGGTCTGTCTACACCTTCGACTTTGAGGAGCGCCTCTCCAACCCCAATCCCGTCCCGCGGAATTGGTCGCGCGTGTACGACCAGGCCGAGGGGGGGCATCGTCCCCTGCTCCCGCCCTGGAACCAGGCGGAGCTGGCGTTCACGGGCGACGGGCAGGCGGCGGCCTCGGGCGAGGGCTACGTGCGTCTGCCCACCCAGGGCGGGGGCACGCGGCTGCTCCTGGACTCGGGCGTCGTGCCCGTCTTCGCGGGGGCCGACTATCTGGTGACGGCCAAGGTCCGCACCGACGGGCTCGCGCGCGCGCGCGGGCGGCTCGTGGCCCGATTCCTGGATCGCTCGGGCAAGGCGATTCCCGCGAGCGATCGCGCGGGCGTGCCGTTCTCATCCCAGGGCACCTGGACCACCATCGCCGTTGAAGTGCTGGGCGATGCGCCCCAGGCCGCGTACCTGCAGATCCAGCTCGACCTGCTCCAGCCGGCGCCGGGGGGCGGGGCGATCGAGGAGCAGGACTACTCGGGCTCGGCGAGCTTCGACGACATCGCCATCGTCCAGCTCCCCCGGGCGGAGCTGATCCCGGCGGGGGGAAGCAGCGCCAGCGCGTCGGACAAGCCGCTCACGCTGACGGCCCTGGTGCGTGACCTGACGGGCGAGAAGCTCTCGATCGACATCGACGTGTACGACGCGCGGGGCGTCCGCGTGGACCACGCCTCCCACGACCTGGCCAGCGGGCTCGAGCAGATCCCCTGCCAGCCGCGGCTTCCGGGCTACGGCTGGTACCGGGCGATCATGACCGTGCGTTCCGGGGGTGAGGCCATCGGGGGCGACAGCGTGGACCTGGTTCGCTTCCCGCCCCTGACGGCGTCGCACCTCGAGGCCATGCAGCGCCTGGGCCGCCAGTCCTCACCCGACCGGAGCCGGTTTGGACTCGATGCCGGGGCGCTTCCCGAGGGGCTGCTGCCCGCGTTGCCCGCGCTGGCGCGGGACGTGGGCGCGGGGAGCATGAGCCTCCGGGTGGACCGGGACTCGGACGCGTTGGCGAAGACCGTGTTCGACCTGGCCGGCGACTGGCGGGAGGTCACGCTGGTCGTTCCCACCATGCCCGGGGAGGCGGACCACTCCGCCTCTCCCCTGGAGCAGCTGGCCCTGGGGCGGGCCATGCCGGCGCCCATGGCCTCGCTGCTGGATCGCTTCGGGCAGCGCGTCCAGCGATGGCAGCTCTCGCCGATGAACTGGGACGCCGCGGCCCTGAGCGGGGAGACCTCGTCCGCGGCGTGCAAGGCCCTGGCCAAGTACGTGGCCGGGCCCGTGGTCGTGGTGCCGTCCCGCCTGGATGATCCCGTGGGGCCCTCCCCCGCGCGCGACGCGTTGCTGCACGTTCCCGGCGCGCTCACGCCCGTGGGCGTGGGGCAGTCCCTGGCGAACCTGGTGCGGCCCGAGCCCGCACCGGGCGAGCGCCAGGGCGTGACGCTGGCGTTCCCATGCCAGCCCCCGGACCGCCTCTCGCCCCGCGATGCGGCGGGCGAGCTGGTCAAGCGGGTGGTGGAGGCCTGGGCGGCCGGGGGGGACAACGTCCCGAACCTGGTGCTGTTCGAGCCCTGGAGCACCCGGGGAACCACGCGCCCGCGCGTGACGCCGCGCCCAGAGCTGGCGGCGTGGCGCACGCTCGTGGACGAGTTGTCCGACCGGCGCGTGGTCTCCGTCTTCCCGGCGCCCGAGGGCGTGCGGGCTCTCCTGCTGGCGCCGGCCGAGGGCGTCCTGGCGTCACGGGGTTCGGCGATCGTGGCCTGGAACGAGTCCAACCCTGGCGCCCCCGCCCTGGTGGGCTACCTGGGCGCGGGCCCGGTCCGCGTGGTGGACGTGTTCGGGAACTCCGCGCCCGCGCCCAGCGAGCCCTTGCTCGACGGCAAAGACACCGGCGTGCGCGTGCCCCTGGGCAACGAGCCCGTGTTCGTGGAGGGGATCGACACGGAGCTGGCGCGGTTCCTGGCGGGCTTCCGCCTCGAGCCCCCGGTCATCGAGCCCGGCTCGACGGGTCGGCAGCACGAGCTGGTCATCGCCAACCCGTTCCCCACCGGGTTGACGGGCGCGGTCACCATCCTCCAGCCCGCCCGCGACGAGGGCGATGGGCATGCCTGGCGGATCACGCCGCGGCTCTCGCGCTTCACCGCGGGGGCCCGGTCCGAGGTGCGCGTGCCCATCACGATCGCGGCCGGCTCGGGGCTGGAGCTGGGGCCCAAGGACTTCGTCTTCCAGGTGGACCTGTCGGCGGATCGCCCGATCCCGTCGCTGGAGGTGCGCCGGACGATGAGCCTGGCGATGACGCGCCTGAAGGTCGACCTGACGTACCGGCGCCAGAACGGCAACGACCTGGTGCTCGAGGTCACGATCACGAACACCGCCGAGGGCGCGGTGGACCTGTCGATGACCTCGTTCGCGCCCGGGCAGCCGCGCCAGCCCGCCTCCATCTCGGACCTTCCGCCCCAGTCGCAGGTAATTCGGCGCTTCGTCTACCCGGGGCTGGCCGACGCGCTGAAGGGCCAGCGCCTGTCCGTCTCGGTGGGTGACGTGCAGGGCGCCTCTCGCATCAGCACATCGATCGCGGTGGATTGAACGCCGTTTTCCCGGGGCGGGCGGGAATCAGCGCCCCGCGCCGGACAGCACGTACACGTGGTACCCGATCTCGCCCGGGGCCAGGTCCAGGCCCTCCTCGTCCACCACGCCCGCGATCCGCAGCGCCGAGCGCGACACCAGCGACTCCCACTGGGCCCGCGAGTAGGTCCGCAGCACGTACTCGGCGTCGGCGTGGCGCGTGAGCCCCCGGGGGCGCCCGCGACGGATCGTGACGTGGCTCAGGACCCGCTCCTGCCTGGCGCGCCGTCCCCGCGCGGCGTCGGGCGGGAGGTACTGCACGACCTGCGTGACGCTGGTCCCGGCGCGCCGGGCACGCCACACGTCCTCGCTCTCACCCTCCAGCCCGTACGCCGACAGGCTCAGGCCCACGATGTAGATGCCCGCGGGGTCGAGCGTGCGCGCGACATGGGACAAGTGGGCGAGCATGGCCCGGTCGCTGCCCAGGTGCCGGATGGTGTTGATCAGATTGAACGCCGCGCTGGCCCGCAAGCCCGGGCGGGAGAACGACTCCATCGGGGCGCGGAAGATGCGGGCGCGTCCGGCGCTGGGCGCCGCGCGCAGGGTCGTCCGCGCGTAGCGCACCATGCCCGGGTCCAGGTCGAAGCCGGCGACGCGGTACCCGCGCCGGGCCAGCTCGCGCAGGTGCCGACCGGTCCCGCACGCGGGCTCGAGCCAGGTTGCTCCGAGGTCCACCGCCGCCGGGCAGAACCGGCGCGCGATCGCCAGCAGCCCCCGCACGTCGTCGCGCGTTCCGGGCGCGTGGAGGATGTCATAGATCTCCGCGTCGGCGTAGAGCGCGTTGGGCTCGCGGGTCGGGCGTCGGGGGTCGGAGGCCGGGCGCCGGTTCCGCGTGCTCACAGCCCCGCTTTGCTCTTGCTGATCACCTTCCCGTCCTTGAACGTGATGGCGATCTCCTTGCCGTTGGACTCCCAGACGTAGGTGGGCTGATCGCCCGGTCCGCTGGCCTGGCCCGCGATCCCGCTTCCGGAGATACTCACGCCGCCCACGTCCTGGCGCTTGCCCTTGCCGAGGATGCGCTCGACCTGGTCCCTGGTCATCCCGGCGTTGATCTTGTCGAAGTTCTGGACCGTCACGCGCTCCTGGCAGCCCGCCAGGATGCCCATCGCCGCCACGATCCCCAGTGTCCAGCGCGCCCGCATGTGCCGCCTCCTGTTCGCCCGGCGGCGCCCCGTTCACAGGGGCACCGTCCGCGGGCTCCAGCATACCACCGGCGGCGGTATCATGGCCGGGCCACATGGGCGATTCTCCCACCATCCAGCGCGGGACCTGCCTGGCCCTCTTCGCCTACGACGTGGGACGCTCCATCGACCTCGATCAGGCCGAGCGGATGCTGCTCTCCCCGGCGGCCACGCAGCGCGAGACGATCCGCCGGACGCGGCGGGCCCCGTCCTACTTCGAGTTCAAGCCCTCGCCCCTGCGCGTCACGGTCCCCGCCCGCCCCATCGAGGTCTGCGGGCGCCAGACCGCGTCCACGGTGGACATGGTCCTGTACGACTTCGGGGCCGTCTCGCTGGCCTACTCCATCCCCATCGACGGCCTGCTGGACGCCCTGCTGCCCCTCTCGGGCTCCCTCTACGACAACCGCGCCCTGCTCGACGACGCCCGGGCCCGCGTGGGCTCGATGATCCGCGATCTGGGCCCGGCGCTCCACTTCCCGCACCTGGCCGCCTTCGTCGAGGACTACTTCATCTTCCAGATCACCGAGCACTCGGCGGGCGACGCGCTGCACTCGTGGCTGAGCGCCAACCGCCCGCTGTTGGCCCGGGTGCTCCGGGCCGAGTCCGCGTCGCTCTCGACCCAGGAGATCGAGGACGCGGTCAGCACCCACATCTCCTATGGCGACCTCGACCTGGCGTTCATCGACTGGAACGCCACGATCCTCTTCGACCCCGATCCCCAGGACGCCTCCGCCGCGCTCGAGTTCGCCAACGTCGAGCTGCTCGAGATGCGCCACCTGGACGATCGGCTCGACGCGGCGCTGGACGAGATCTACCGCGCCATCGACCGCGGGCAGACGCGTCGCAGCCCGGCGGGCACCATGCGCCGCCTCTCCACGCTCCAGATCGACAGCGCCATGCTCTTCGAGGGCGTCAACAACGCCCTCAAGCTCCTGGGCGACCAGTACCTCGCCCGCGTCTATCGCCTGGCCGCCCAGCGGTTCCACCTCCCCGAGCACGACGCCACGATCCTGCGCAAGCTGGCGACCCTGGACGGGATCTACCAGAAGCTCTCCGACCGCCAGGCCACGCGGCGTGCCGAGATCCTCGAGTGGATCATCATCGGGCTGATCGCCTTCGAGATCGTGTTCTCGTTCTGGCGGCGCTGATACCCTCACCCGATGGAGATGTTCCGCGAGTTCCGATTCGAGGCCGCCCACTTCCTGCCCCACGTCCCCGAGGGGCACAAGTGCCGGCGCACGCACGGGCATTCCTACCGGCTGGTCGTGCACCTGCGCGGGCGTCCCGACCCTCGAACCGGCTGGCTGATGGACTTCGCCGACCTCAAGGGCGCGGTCGGACCCGTGATCGAACGCCTCGATCACCACTGCCTCAACGAGGTCCCGGGCCTCGAGAACCCCACGGCCGAGCAGATCACGCGATGGCTGTGGAAGCAACTGCGCCCGAGCCTGCCCGCCCTGAACCGCCTGACGCTGTGGGAGACGCCCCACGCCGGGTGCGAGTACGCCGGCGAGGACGAGTAGGGCGGGACGGGGCGCACGAGAAAACCCCGCGGTGGCTCGCGGGGTGATCCGTTGAACGCGGGTGGGGCCGCGGGGCTCAGCAGCCGGCTTCGTAGCGCTCCAGGAAGTAGAGCAGATCGTTGACGTCCACCCCTCCGTCGGGGTTGCCCGTCATGCTCCCATCGTCCAGGTCGACGGCGGGCTGGCCGACCGCGTACTGCGTCAGGAAGTACAGCAGGTCGTTGACGTCCACTCCTCCATCGCACAGGCCACCGCCCGCGCCGTCGTCCTGGTCCGCCGGGCAGGTGGAGAGCATGGCGGCGTCGCTGGTGATGCTCCCGCAGCCGCCCGTGACGACGACGCGGTAGTTCCCGGCGACGACCCCGCCCAGGTGCCCGCTGCGCGCGGGGAACAGGTACATCTCGGAGGAGCGGGACCCGAAGATCATGGCGCTGTTGGTGGCGCCATCGACGACGTCGGCGTAGAGGCCGCCGCCGGGTACGGCCTCCTTCTGCCATTGGAAGGACAAGGTGCCCCCGCCCGCCAGGGCGGCGCCGACCGAGAGGATCGCCGTTCCCGACGGGCACACGAACGCGCTGGCCGGCTGGGTGGTGATGATGGGCGAGCACGGGAGGAGCTCGAAGGCACGGGGGTTGCCATGGCGTGCGCCCACGCCCACGATCACGCCCGCGTCGTTGATGGCCCAGGCCTTCTGGAGCACCCAGTCGGCGTTTGGCGCGATCGCGCCGTTGAGGTCGATGGCCTGCCCGGCGCGCCAGAGCACGGCGGTGTAGTCGCACGTGCCGACGATGTCCCCGCTGGAGTTCATCGCCAGGGCATACCCCGTGCCGTTGGGCGTGAGCGATCCCAGGTCCTCGCGCGTGAGCACGGCGCCCGAGGCGTCCACCACCCAGCGCGTGGGGCGTCGCACGCCGTCGGCGCGCTGCGACGTGCCCACGATCACGCCCGAGCGGACCGCGTTGGCCTGGCCCGTGGCGCCGCCCAAGGTGCCCAGATCGCGGGTCGCCGAGCCGATCCAGAGGCACGGCTTCTGGCCCGAGCCGTCCCGGGCGGAAGCGCTTCCCACGACGTTGCCCTGGGCGTCGATGCCCAGGCCCTGGCCCGTGCTCCCGCCCAGGGTCGGCAGCGTGGCCAGGGCCCCACCCTGGAAGCGGCAGGCGCGCGGGAAGACGAACCCGTTGACGCGGAAGTTCGTCGTGCCGGCCAGCGTGCCCGAGGCGTTGGCCGCTCGCGCCGAGAACGCGCCCAGCGGGATGAGGGTCGAACCGTCGTAGGAGAACGCGCCCGCGTCGAGCGCCCCGAGCGTGAAGCTCGCCCCGTACGTCACGCCGCCCACGCGGTCGAACGCGGCATGCTCCGCGAACCCGGGCAGCCCCGGCAGCGTGTCGGGCACGCCCGGGAACCGGACGGCGTTGTAGTGGTGGTCGAAGTCCACGGCCGTGCCCACGGGCATCGAGTTCGCGTCCACCGCGAAGGCGGACGACTCGCCCTGGAACGTGCCCAGGTCGACCAGGACATACTGCTGGCCCATCGCGACGCCGGCGCCGGCGAGGAGCACCGAGACTGCAAGCAACTTCTTCATGGCGTGTGCTCCTGGATCAGTCATCGCTGAGCCGATGCGGGAAAGGATCGGAGGGCGTGCTGGTGTGGCAGACGGTGCAGGTGTCGATCTTGCCGGCGTGCCCCTGCAGGCGGATGGACTGGAGGTTGTCGGCCGGCGTCTGGGCCGGGCCCCAGGCGTGCGGGCTGCCGTGGCAGACCCAGCACTGGTTGCCCCGGTGCCCGCGCGAATCGCGATAGAGCTTGCCCGGCTCCTCGAACTCAAAGCCCGCGCGGGCGTGGCAGGTCGAGCAGCGGGGCTCGTCCACCCACGGGTTGCGCGTCGGTGCGCCCACCTGCTGCATCGTCCCGTGGCAGTCGTGGCACGTCACGCCGTTGGCCGCGTGCACGTCACGCTGGCAACTGGTGCGCATCCCGGGATGGCAGGCGTAGCACTCGTTGTCGAGATTGGCCAGGGGCATGCGTTCGGCGTGGGCGGTGTGCATCGCCGCCGACAGGCTCGACACTCCCGGCTGGCCCGGCGCGCCCAGGGCGTTGTCGCTGTGGCACGAGGCGCACAGGACGGGCTGGCTGGCCTTGAGGTTGGTCCCGTGCAGGCGGTCGTGGGCCTTGAGGATGTTCGTCGCGACGCTCTCGCCCGTGGCCGTGTGGCAGATGCTGCACGACATCTCCCACGACACGGGCACGACGGCCTGGGTCTGCCCGATCACGGCCCCGGCCGTGTTCCGCACCGTCACCAGCCCCAACGCGTAGGGATTCTCCTTGCCCTCGTCGTCGATGGGCGTGATGGGGATGCCCGTGGCCGCGAAGTCCCCTCGCGTCGAGTTCGGCGTCATCGCGCCGTTCATTCCCACGCCCCCGAGCCCGATGTCCGGAGCCAGGTTCACGCCCAGGAGCTGTTGGGCGTAGCTCCAGAAGTTCGTCTTGTCCGTCGAGTGCGTGTTGCCCGGGATCTCGAACGACACGCTCACGCCGGAGGTGGTGATGCGGGGCTCTTCCCCGCGCCGGATGACCACCGCCCGCAGCGTGTTGAACGGCGGGAGGATCAGCATCTGCGAGCAGTCGGCCTGCATGCAGTGCATGCCCAGGTCGTTGGCCGCGAAGACCGCGTAGGTCGTCTGGGCGCGGGCCATCGAGCCCACCCCCAGCGCCGCCAGCGCCACGGCGCCGAACAACCACCCTGGATGTCCTGATTTCGACCGACGCATACTTGCCTCCTTGCGCTCGCTTCGAGCGCGCGGACCGCGCCGGGATTCCCCGGCTCCGCCACGATGCTTCGGGCCCACCGCCAACAGGAGCGGCGAACTCACATTCTAATACAAACAAGCCAATTTGCTACCGCAAGATAGGCAATTCCCACTATGTCCTAAACCCAGCGCCATGGGCAAATTGTGCGGCCCGACCACCCCCGGGGACCGATAAGCCAACCCAACGGGCGCGCGCCCGGATCTTGACTGGAGGCCCGTCATGGCTGATTCGCGTGAGAACACCACCATCCTCGGACCCGACGCCACCTTCAAGGGTGAGATGAGCTTCGAGGGCTCGGCCCGAATCCGCGGGACCTTCGAGGGCACCGTGACCTCCGAGGGCGAACTCCACGTCGACGGCGGCGCCAACGTCAAGGCCACCGTCCGTGCCCAGTCCATCTCGGTGGACGGCAAGGTCGATGGCGACCTCAACGCCGGCGACCGCCTCGAGCTCCTCGCCCGTGCCGAGGTCAAGGGCGACATCGTCTGCAAGACGCTGGTCGTGGTGCAGGGGGCGGCGTTCAAGGGTCACGTGACCGTCGGGCCCGACGCGGCTACCCCGGGGCGGACCGACAAGCCCGTCCTCAACGCCAAGCCCACCCGCCTCCCCCGCGTCAAGCCCGAGGGCGAGTGGCTCGCCGACCCGGTCGTGGCGGCCCCGGCGGTGCGCGTCCCGGAGTGGGCCGGGCAGGGCGCCGCGACGGCCAAGCCCGCGTGGATGACGGGCGCGGAAGAGCCCAAGAGCGAGTGAGCGCGTGACGACGCCCCGCCGGAGGCGGGGATGGACGGGCCACGGAGGTCGAGCCCGCGATGAAGAACAACATGTCGCTGCGCGAGGTCGTCTGCTATCACTGCGGGACGTGCGTCCTGGTTCCGCTCTCGGCGCGCTCCGGCTCCTGCGCGCAGTGCCACCAGCGCATCAACCTCGACGACCTCGTGGTCGAGACGGCCACCACCTGGCCCGGCCCGCTGCTGACCTGCGGGCGCATCGTCATCCGTCCTCGCACGCGACTGAGCACGCGCCTGATCGCGGCGGCCGAGGGCATCGAGGTCTCGGGCAAGGTGCAGTCGCGCCTGTCGTGCTGGGGCACGGTGACGCTGCAGGAGGACGCGGTCTTCCGCGGGGACTGCCGGGCTTCGGCGCTGGTGGTGCGCCCCGGGGCCGTGATCGAGGGCGGGTACTTCGAGATCTCCCCGCAGCGGCGCGGCGCCCCGTCCGCCGACGCCTCCCCCGTTGAGGCGAACGTCCTGGTGTGAGTTACACGCCGTATCCGGGCCGGCGGCTACGGGGGCCCATTCGACGTGCCGATGAGATCCCCGGCGCCCACCGCGGCGCCCTCAAGGGGATCGACCATGAAGAGCGGGATCATCCGGATCGGGCTGGCGGCGTTGGTTCTCGGCGCGGGCACGTTCGTCTCCGTCGCGCTTGCCGGCGGCGACGACCAGGGGCACGCCGCGCCCAAGGCGCCCGCCAAGGCCGTTGAGCACGCTTCGGGCGATACCGGCAAGGGCCACGCCAAGGCGAGTCCGAAGGAGCCTGGCGAGGCCCCCGCGAAGAGCGCCGGCGCGGGGACGCATGGAGACGCGGGCAGCGAGGCGTCCGCCAAAGGTCAGGACAAGGCCGAGCCCCGCGACGATCCCAAGGTCGCGGGCGACCCGGCACCCACCACCCCCGACGAGGCCATTCAAGTGCTGCGCGAGGGCAACGAGCGCTGGGCCAGCGGCAAGACACGCTCGCCCAACAGCGACGCCCAGCGCCGCAAGGAGACGGCCGCCAGCGGGCAGAATCCGTTCGCCGCGGTCCTGACGTGCGCCGATTCACGCCTTCCGGTGGAGCGAGTGTTCGATCGCGGCGTGGGCGACGTGTTCGTGGCCCGCGTGGCCGGGAACGTGGTGGGCCCGCACAGCGCGGGAACGCTGGAGTATGGCATCGAGCATCTGCACATTCCCGTGGTGGTGGTCATGGGGCACACCAAGTGCGGCGCCGTCAAGGCCGCGTGCGAGGGAGGCAAGGCGGGTGGGAACGTGGACAGCCTGATCGAGGAGATCAGGCCCGCGGTCGCCCGGGCGAGGTCGGCGCACCCGGACGCGTCGGGCGAGGCCCTGATCGACGACGCGGTGCGTGAGAACGTGTGGCAGAGCGTCTTCGACCTGCTCAAGGCCAGTTCGGTGGTGCGCGAGGGCGTGCACGCGGGCAAGGTCAAGGTGGTCGGGGCGGTGTGCGATATCACCACGGGCAAGGTCGAGTTCCTGGGCGAGCACCCCTGGCAGGAGCAACTCCTCCAGGCGATGGGCGTGACGCCCGCGGGCGAAACCGCCCAGGGCGACGAGCCCAGGCACTGATCGCCGCCGCGCGCGTACGCGGCGCTACGAGCCCGAAGCGCCAGCGAGGGGTGGCGGGCCGGCGCGGGTGCTTGGCATCGAGCGATCGAATCGAGTCTCTGTCGCCTCGGGCCCCTCAGGCCCGCGTCCGAGCGCCCAGCCAGCGCCCCACGCGCGTGTGCCGCACCAGCGCGAACGTCGCCAGCGTCGCCGCGATCGCCAGGATCGCCACCAGGCCCGCGCGGGCCTCGGGCCGCACCGGTAGTTCCGCTCCCTGGGGCGGCACGAACCGGTGCAGCACCATGACGCCCAGTCCGACCCACACCAGGTGCGTGAGGTAGACCCAGTAGGACGCGTCGGTGAGGAAGCGCCCCACGGTTCCCAATCTCCGCACGAAGCGGGCGCTGAGCCCGATGAACCCCAGCGACCAGGCGAGGGCCAGCCCCGTGCCCGTCAGGGCGAGCAAGGCCCGATCGCGGAGCAGCTCGGGGACGCCCTGGCGCGGGCCGTGCGCCGTCTCGCGCACCTGGCCGAGGATCGCGCCCAGGTAGGGGGTGGCCAGGGCCGCCCCAGCCAGCAGCAGCAGGGGGGCCAGGCGCGCCAGGACCTCGACCCCCGCGCGAGGCAGGCGCAGGCCGAGCACGAAGAACGCGCCGTAATACACCAGGGCCGGGGGGTAGGGGAGGTACGCGTTGCGGAAGTCCAGGTACCACCCCGGCCATAGGGCCACGCAGGCGAAGGGCACAACCATCAGGGTCGAGTTCAGCACGGAGGGCCACCCGGGGCCGCGAAGGGGAATGGAGTTGAAGCAGCGGCGGCGAGGCGCGGGCGGATGGGGGACATCGTCGTCGGGGTCGACGTGCGACCCCGCGCCCGCCCTGTTGCCCGCTCGGATCACGGGGTCGATTCCCCGCGAATCCGCGTGGGCTCCATGGTGGTTCTTCCAGCGGGCCCAGGCCCACAGCGCCAGGCAATAGACCATCAGGTATTCGAGGAACCAGAGTTGGTTGAGGCCCCAGACGGCGCGCTGCAGGTCCGGGCCGTACCTGAGCGCGAAGAGGTGCCCCCAGCCGGCCCATCCGCGCGCGACCCAGCCCCACAGCCAGGTGGGGTACATCGCCAGCGTGACGATGGGATAGGCCACGAGCAGCACGAGCCCGACGCGTCGCCAGCGGTTGCGCAGGAACTCGGCGGGCCCTCGCCTCTCGATCAGCTCGCGGGCGACGAAGCCGGCCACGACGAAGAAGGCGGGGACGCGGAAGGCGTGGAGGAGCCAGAACACGCCGTCGGGCACGCGCGTGCCCGCGGGCTCCTGCACGGGCATGACGAGCCCGGCCATGGGCACGCCCATGTAGGGCGCGCAGGCGTGGAGGACGACGCCCAGGAGCATCGCGGCGGCGCGGACGGCGTCGAGGGCGTCCAGGCGCGACTCCGGCGAGGGGGAGCCCGCCGGGGCGGCGCCGGGCTGGTCCGCGCCCGGGCCGCTCATCCCTCGCGCTTCACGCGTTTGAATTCGCCGCCCTTGCACTCCACGAGCAGCTCGTCGCACTCGATGAGGAAGATCCCGTGGTCGACGACGCCCACGACGCGGTCGAGCTCCTGGGCGAGTTCGACGGGGTCGCGCTCGGGCAGTCGCATGTCGAACACGACGCTGCCCCCGTCGGTGAAGAACGCCTCGCCGTTGATGTTCCGGCGCAGCACGCCCACCAGCCCCATGTCGCGCAGGGCGTTGCGGATGCTGGCGAGTCCGAAGGGCATGACCACGACGGAGAGCATGGCGGAGCTGCCGAGGTGCTCGACGAAGTGCTCCTCGCCCACGCAGTAGACGGCCCGGGCCGCGACGGCCGCGACGAGGCGCTGGCGCGTGATGGCGCCCATGGAGCCCTTGAGCATCCGCAGCCGGCGGTCGACCTCGCTGGCGCCGTCGAAGAGATAGTCCACGTCCTCGACGTCCTCGAAGGGGATGACGGGCAGGCCCAGCGCCACGGCCTCCTGCTGGGTGGCCACGGAGGTGCAGACGCAGTCGATGTCGAGCTTCTCGTCGCGCAGGCGCGTGGCCAGGGCCCGCATCGCCCGGGTCGAGGCCTTGCCCGTGCCCAGCCCGACGATCATGCCCGACTCGATGGGCGCGATCAGGGCCCGGGCGAGCTTGTCCGTGCCCGGATCGGCGTTGGGAATGGCTGGCTCAGGACGCACGGCTCACCTCGTTCCCCCGGGCGGTACCCCCGGCCCTCCTCGACGCGTCTACTCGAAGCGGATCCCCTGCGCCAGCTTCAGCTCGCTGCCGAAGTTGATGGTGCACGTCTGGCGCCGCATGTACGCCTTCCACGAGTCGCTCCCGCTCTCGCGTCCGCCGCCGGTCTCCTTCTCCCCGCCGAAGGCCCCGCCGATCTCGGCGCCGCTGGTGCCGATGTTGACGTTGGCGATCCCGCAGTCGCTCCCGCCCGGGGCCAGGAATGCCTCGGCGGCGCGCAGGCTGTCGGTGAAGATCGCGCTCGACAGCCCCTGCACCACGCCGTTGTTCATGGCGATGGCGTCGCGCACGTCGCGGAACGTGAAGGCGTAGAGGATGGGCGCGAAGGTCTCGTCCGACGCGATGGGCAGGCGGTTGGTCCTGGGGGCGCGCACGATCGTGGGCTCCACGAAGTACCCCCCCCCCCCCCCCCGGGTGGGCGGGGTTGCCCCCCCGCCGCCCCGCCCCCCCCGCGCCGTGGGGGCGCGGGGGGGCGCGGGGGC
>JBGAOG010000059.1:0-19365 GCA_044221985.1 Phycisphaerales bacterium | reverse complement strand
CCTGCTGGCGCTGCAGGCCCATGGCCACGATCATCTTGTCGAGCAACTCGCCGGCGCGGCCGACGAACGGACGGCCCTGCTCGTCCTCGGTCTGGCCGGGGCCCTCACCGATGAACATGAGCCCGGCCTCGGGGTCGCCCTCGCCGCCGTCGGTGACCTCGACGGCGACGGCGCGCCCGACGCCACGCGCCGCATCAACGTCGTGCAGTTCCTGCGTGGCTAGCCCGCGCGGGCGGGGCGGGCGTCGGCCCGAGGAGGCTTCGGCATGTTGATCCTCAATCCAAGGTCGGTGGTGCTGGGCTCGGCCCGGCTGGGCGATGTCGTGAGCGTCGCCATCGAGCGGCGGGCGGCGCGCCTGGCCGTGGAATGGACGGACCTGGGCCCGCACGCGGCGTTCGCGGACGTGCCCGAGCAGCGCGTGGACGTGCGGATCGTGCAGGAGGTGGGCGAAGGGGCGCCCGACGGGCCGAGCCCGGGGCAGAGCGTCACGCTGTCGCTGGTGACCTCGCCGGCGGGGGGCGATTCGGCGCGGCAGAGGCTGAGCGCATCGGGGGTGGTGACGGGGTGCCGCTACGAAGTCGTGCAGACGGCGCTGGGGGAGCGCACGCGGCGCACGATCGACGTCGTGCTGGTCAGCCCCGACGGAGCGGCGGATCCGGTCTCGATCGGCCCGCCCGGGATCACGGGGGGTGAGCCATGAGCAGCACGTTCAACGGGTTGGGGTTGTTCAACAGCGGGCCGCACCGCTTCGCGCCGCTGGCGCAGGGCGAGAGCGTGGTGCCCAACTACGTGCTGGGCAGCGGGCCGCCCAACGGCTCGACGCCCCAGGGGCCCGTCGAGCTCGACGTGGTGGTGACGGGGCGGCTGGTGGCGGGGAGCGAGTCGGCCCTGTGGGCGCGTCGCGACGCGATCACGGCCCAGCTGCAGCACCCGCCGGTGACCGGGTCCCTGGTGGACCACCACGGGCGCAACTGGGCGGGGATGTCGTTCATCGGGTTCGAGGAGGCCCCACGCACGGACCGCGGGCGTGTGGCGAGCCTGGCGTACAAGGCCGTGTTCCGACGGTTCATCGCCTGAACCCGCGCGAGGAGGCTGTATGACCCCCGACGTGCTGGCGGCCCTGGCCCAGTTCGGCTCGGCCGGGCTGATCGGATGGATGTGGCTCATGGAGCGGCGCGGCGCGGGCGAGCGCGAGCGGCAGGTGATGGAACTGCACCAGCGGATCCTCCGTGACCGCGAGGTGCTGGACCTGGCGGTGCAGGCGCTGCGCGACAACACCCGCGCGATGACGGAGCTGGAGGCCGGGCAGCAGCGCCTGGCGCGGGCCCTGGAGCGCCTGGCGGAGCGGGGCGGGGCGCACGGGGCGGGTGAGCGGGCGGCCTGAGCGGACGCTCGGGGACGAGCCCGGGCGGCCGGGGCCCCGGGCAGGGGTCTCGCGTACGCTGGGTGGCCATGAGGGACGTCCTTGCGAGCGTGCTGGTGATGGGGCTGCTGGCGGTCTGCGCGGGGTGCCGCGGCGGGGGCGAGGCCGGAGGGCGCGGGCTGGTGGTGACGGCGTCGACCGACGCCTTCGCACCGGTGCGGCTGCAGGTCCACCCGCTGACGCATGTGGACCGGGCCCAGGGCGGGAGCGGGACGGGCGACGCGGTGGTGCTGCACCTGGAGCTCAAGGACCGGTTCGGGGACGCGGTCAAGGGCGCGGGTCGCCTGGCGGTGATGCTGTACCGCCCGGGGCTGGGCGTTCAGCCCGGGCTGGAGACGCAGGAGCTCAAGTGGGACGTGGCGGGGTTCGAGGACGCGGCCAGCAACAGCGCGATGTTCGATCCGGCGACGCGGACCTATCGCGTCCAGTTGGCGGCGCCGGAGTGGCTGGGGGCGGCGCTGGCGTCGACGACGCAGGGCGCGCCGAACCGCTTCACGCTGCGGGCGATCCTGACCCTGCGCGACGAGCGAGGGCAGGAGCGGTTCCTGAGCGACGAGTACGTGCTGCAGAAGTGATGGGCAAGGGGCAAGGCGTGAGGGGCGAGTGGGCCCGACGGCTACTTCCCCTTGATCTGCCCGAGCTGCTTGTAGCGTTCGCGGTACTTCTCATACAGCTTGATCTGCTTGTTGGTGAGGTCGATGCGGCGTCCGTCGATGTAGGCCGAGTCGATGCGGGTGGTGACGTCGAGGGGGTTGGCGTCGGTGAGGATGATGGTGGCGCGCTTGCCGGGCTCGAGCGAGCCGAGCTGATCGCCCAGCCCGAGGATCTGGGCGGGCCAGAGGGTGACAGAGGCGATGGCGGCGTCCATGGGCAGCCCGTGGGCGACGCCCATGGCGGCGTTGTAGGGGAGGTTGCGTTCGTGGGCGGTGCGATCCGCCGAGGCGATGCAGAAGCGGACGCCGGCGGCGTGGAGGCGAGCGGGGAGGGTGTAGGCCTCGTCGTAGGGGCTGTCGGCGCGACGGGGCAGCGCGTGGGTGCCGGTGATGATGACGGGGATGTCGTGGGCCCTGAGGAGCTGGGCGCAGTGATGGGACTCGCGGCCGCCGACGAGGACCATCCTCAGGCGGCGCTCGGAGCAGAAGGACGCGGCGGCGGCGATCTGGTCGGAGTCGTTGGCGAAGATGAAGAGGGGGAGTTGGGAAGAAGGCGAGCCGCGATCCGCGACAGGCGAACCGGGAACAGGAGTCGCCAACCCACGCCCGACGTCCCCCGACCCCTCCCGCTGGGAGGGGGGGAAGACGGGGCGCATCGCTTCCCAGCGTTGGTCGGTGGGGAGGCTGGGATCAGCGGCGCGAGCCGCGGCGTAGGCGGCGGCGGTGTCGAAGACGGAGGCGAGTTGCTCGCGGGCCTCGCGGATGGCGCGGAGCTGGTCCTCTTCGGACTGGTCCATCCACCAGGCGCGGATGGTGCGTGCCTGGGGCCAGTTGACGACGAGGCCGATGGCCGAGCCGGCGAGAGCGCTGGCGGGGGTGGGCGCGATGGGGAGTTCCTCGACGGTCCAGGCCTCGAGGCGGATGGCGCAGGCACGCCCGGGGATGAGCCCGCCGTCGGGGAAGACCCCGGCGGTGAGGATGCCGTTGGTGCGCGTGACGGGGAGGAGGGTGGAGTCGGGGTTGACGGCGGAGGCGGCGAGGACCTCGGGCTTGACATTGCCCAGTTCGGAGTGGTCGTTGGTCTGCTGGATGAGCCCGAACTCCTGGAGGCCGAGCTGGGTCTCGGCGGCGATGAGCCCCGGATAGACGTGCATGCCGTGGGCGTCGATGAAGCCTTTGGCGGCGTCGGCGAAGGAGGCAGGGACGTGGGGGTCGCCCTCGGCGACCTCGCGGATGACGCCGTCGGAGAAGGAAACGAAGCCCTTGGGAATGGTCGGGCCGGAGATGGTGTGGATGACGGCGTTGTAGATGGTGATGGGCTGATTCTGGGGCGGGGCCTTGGGGGCGAGGTCCTGGGCGGAGGCGGTGGTCGCGATGGCGAGAGCGGCGAGGAGAAGAGATCGCGGAGGGCGCGGAGCGGAGCGGAGAAGGGAACGGGAATCCTGAGGATGGAGTTGTTGGGTCATGGGTCTGGTGCTCGTGTGTTGCTATTAGGGTGTGCTCAGCGTGTTTCTGCTTCTCTCCGCGGCCTCCGCGATCGCATTCAGTCTCCGCAGCCGCACTCGCCGCAGCGGGCGGCGTCGGGGTCGATGCCGTGGCGGAGGAGGTCGAGGTAGCGGAGGCGTCGGCGGGCGGCGGGGTCGTCGCTGCCCGCTTCGACCTCTGGCGCGGTGGCGGCGCCGGAGGTCATGTCATTGGGCGGTCGGCGGCGGCCGCGGCGGGGCTGGGGAGCGTCGGTGCCGGGGGGCGTGTCGCCGGGCGTTGCGGCGTCGCTCGCGGGCCCGCTCTTGTCGGTGCCCCTGGGCTTGGTCAGCAGCTTCTGGATGATCCGGGTGCGCTCGGCGGTGATCGTGGCGCGGTGGGCGGCGTCCTGTTCGAGGGAGAAGAGCTCGCGCCCGTCCACGAACGTGCGCTCGGCCTTGGTGAAGGGGCTCATCGGCTCGCCCGACCAGACGACGAGGTCGGCGTCGCGGCCCGCTTCGAGCGTGCCCACGCGATAGTCGACCTGCAACTGTTTCGCGGGGTTGAGCGTGACGAACTTGAGGGCGTCGGTGCGGCTGATGCGCCCGTAGGAATATTTGACGGCCTTGGCGGCCTCGACGTTCAGGCGCCGGGCGAGCTCGTCGGAGTCGGAGTTGAAGGAGGTGGTGACGCCGACCTCGGCCATGAGGGGCAGGCCGTTGGCGATGGCGTCCTGGACCTCGATCTTGTAGGCCCACCAGTCGGTGAAGCCCGAGCCGCCGCCGGAGTAGTCGCGGACGTAGTCGGCGACCTTGTAGCCCTCGAGGATGTGCTGGAAGGTGCCGATCTTGAAGTTGAACTCGCGGGCGATGCGGGTGAGCATCACGATCTCGTCCTGGCGGTAGGAGTGGCAATGGACGATGCGGGCGCCGGAGAGGACTTCGGCGAGGGCCTCGAGCTGGAGGTCGCGGCGGGGAGGAAGAGACGAAGTTCCGGAGAGACGGAGAGACGAAGTGGAAGAGGCGGAAGCAGAACCGGGCGCGGCGCCCTGTTGCACTCCGTCTCTTCGTCTCTTCGTCTCTTCGTCTCTCTCCCTGGCGTACTCCTTCGCCTGGGCGAAGCGGTCGCGGATGAGAGTCTCAACGCCCATGCGCGTGATGGGGTAGCGGGAGCGGCCGCCGCTCGAGTTCATCTGGGTGGGGTTCTCCCCCAGGGCGAACTTGATGCCGGGCATGGCGCCTTCCATGTGCATGTCGTCGGGGGCGACGCAGCCCCAGCGGATCTTGTTGGTCTGGGATTGGCCGCCGATGGCGTTGGCCGAGCCGTGGAGGGAGTTGACGCTGGTGACGCCGCCGGCGAGCTGGCGGTACCAGGAGACGTCGTCGGGGTTGGTGACGTCGGCGATGCGGACCTCGGCGGAGACGGAGCGTCCGGCCTCGTTGACGCCCTTGGAGATTCCGGTGTGGGAATGGCAGTCGATGATGCCTGGGGTGATGTGCTTGCCCTGGCAGTCGATGACGCGCGGGGGGTGCTTGGTGAGGATGTCGCAGGCGCCCGCGCCCAGGGCGAGGATCTTGCCCTCCTCGATGCAGAGCCACGCGTTCTCGATGGGCTCGCCGGTGTTGGTCCAGATCGTGGCGTCGGTGAAGAGGAACGTGCCCTGGGCGGGGAGGGCGTCGAGGGCGTAGGGGCCGAACGGGAGGCCGAGCTTGTCGGGGATGTCGGCGGTGATGAGCCCGGGGTCCTTGGGTTCGTCGTCCGACGGGGCCGGACCTTCCCCCAGTCCCTTCCTGGAAGGCGGGGGTTCGCGCGTGGCCTGGTACGTGTGCTTGGAGCCGTCGGGGAGGGTGGACCCGCCAACGAGGGTGTCGCCTTCGAGGCGGAGGGTGTCGGAGGACCTGCCCTCGCCGCCGAGGGGCTTGAGTTCGTGGGTGAAAGTGAGCGAGGCCGTGGGGGTGGCGTCGTCCCACGCGAGGTCATCGGCGCGGATGGTGATTGGCTTCTTGTCGGCGGCGGTGAACCGAAGGGTGAGCGAGGTGCGTGTGATCGTGATGTCGAGCTGGTCGTTGGAGGCGGGGTCCCTGGCGGCGCCGTCGGTCTCGGTGACGCGCCAGGCGCCGAGCAGGGGGCTGTCGGGCTGTCGCGTGGCGGTGAAGTCGAAGCGATCGCCGCCCGAGCCCACGCCGACGCCGCGGAGGAAGCTGGGGCGGCCCGAGGCGTCGCGTTCGATGACGGCGGACATGGTGAAGACGCCCTTGGGGCCGTCGGAAGGGCCGGCGTCGGGGGCGTGCTCGGGAGGGGGGTCGGCGGGCTTGGCGGCTTCGTTGAGCGGCCCGTGGTCGAAGGAGAAGCTCACGCCCGACGCGGTGATAGCCACGTGCTCGGCCTTGACGGACTTGGCGTTGCGGGTGACGGTGATCGCGTGGTCGGCGTCGACGGCAAGGGTGCGCCTGGCGGCGGGGGCCTCGGCGCCCGCGAGGTCGAGGGTCCAGGCGCCTTCGAGGTCCGGCCCGGGGGGCGGGGAGATCTCGTGGCGCAGGCCGTCGATCCAGAGATCGCGGATGCGGGCTCGCTTCCTGGTGGCGGGGCTGTCCTTGGCGCGGACGAAGTCGCCGAAGGGCGCGTCGAGGACGACGAGGTTGGCGCGCTTGCCGACCTCGACGGTGCCCAGCTCGCGGGCGAGGCCGAGGATCTCGGCGGGGCGCGTGGTGAGGGCGGCGAGGGCCTGGTCGTCGGTCAGGCCGTGGAACAGGGCGCGCTTGAGGTTGGTGAAGAACTGGTCGCGGTTCTTGAGGCGGTGGGTGGTGAGGGCGAAGTCGATGCCGGCGGCGGCGAGTCGGCGCGGGTTGGTGGGGGCCTGCTCCCAGGCCATGAGCTCGCGCAGGTCGGTCTGCTCGATCTTGCCGGGGCTGGAGACGTCGGGATCGACGGGGAAGTTGAGGGGGAGGAAGAGAGCAGGGGAGGAGGGGAGCATGGGAGCAGGGGACGCGGAGTCCGTGGTCGGGGGGCGGAGGAACTCCTTGATGGCTTCGAGGCGCTTGTACTCGGCGCCCGAGGCGAGGAGGATGGGTGCGCGGCCGAACTCCCGGGCGATCTTGAGGGCGCGGAGGGATTCAAGCTCGTCGGCGGCGTCGAAGAGGAGCGGGGTCTGGGCTGGAGCGGCGAGGCGATCGAGGCAGTTTTCGGGGAGCGCCGGGTCGGAGCGGCGCGCGGCGGACTGCCAGTCGGCGTCGCTGAGGGTCTGGCGGATGAGGGCGATGGCGCCCATCTGGCTGTCGGGGTAGCCGCCGGTGGTCTCGAAGGCGACGCCCTGGTAGGCGTTGTCGCGGTAGACGGGGGGCTTCGCGGCGGAGGCGTTGGCGTCCGGGGCGGGCTTGGCGAGCGAGACGATCGCGGAGCGCCCGCGGAAAATCCCGCCTCGCGGGGAGATGCACGCGGCGCCGAAGCCCAGCTTGCGCAGGCCATCGGCCGGGCCGGAGACGTTCTGGGCGACGCCGGCGGCGGAGCGCTGGGGCGTGACGAGGTCGTTCCAGTGCCTGGCGGGGTCGGCTCCGTCGGGGCGGGGCACGTCGATCTCGAGGTAGGGCTCGATGAAGGCGGCATAGACGTGGAGCCCGGCGCAGTCGTGGACGCGCGCGCCGGGGGGCGGCGGCGCGGGCGCGTCGTCCTCGGTGCCCGGCTTGCCATCGGGGCCGGGCAGGGCGGGGAGGATCTCGGCGATGCGTCCGTCGCGGAGGACGACGGTGGCGTGGGCGGTGACGTGGCCCGGGCGAGCGTGGAGCGTGCAATTGGAGAGCGCGATCCACGCGGGATCTGCGTGGCGCATGCCGTTGGGCTTGTTGGCCAGCGGGCCGTTGGACGTGGGCTGCGCGAGCGCGACGAGCCCGGCGGCGAGAGCGACGGCGGCGGGGAGGAATCGCATGGCGGAGAGTCTACCCGATGCGGGGGCAGATACCATCGCGTGGCGGGCAAGTGACAGGGCGAACGCCTCTGGCCAAGAAGCAGGGAAGGAGCGGAGCGTGATGACGGGTTTGCTCAAGGGCGTGGCGGTGGTGGGGCAGTCGGGGGGTCCGACGGCGGTGATCAACCAGAGCCTCGTGGGCGTGGTGGAGGGGCTGCGCGACGGGCTGGTGGCGGCCGGGGCGTGCACGCGGGTGCTGGGGATGCGAAACGGGGTGCGCGGGATGACGCGCGACGACTTCATCAACCTGACGGACATCCACCAGGACCGGCTGGACAAGCTGGCGCTCTCGCCCAGCGCGGCCCTGGGGAGCACGCGCGACAAGCCCGACGCGGCGTACTGCGAGCGGATCCTGGCGGCGTGCAAGAAGGCGGACGTCCGGTACTTCTTCTATATCGGTGGCAACGACAGCAGCGACACGTGCCGGATCGTCAGCGAGATGGCCGAGCAGAGCGGGTACGAGATGCGTTGCATCCACGTTCCCAAGACGGTGGACAACGACCTGGTGGAGAACGACCACACGCCGGGGTATCCGAGCGCGGCACGCTACGTGGCGATGGCGTGCATGGCCGACTTCATGGACAACATCTCCCTGCCGGGCATCAAGATCAACGTGATCATGGGGCGGCACGCGGGGTTCCTGACGGCGGCGAGCGCGCTGGCGCGCCGGCAGGACCTGGGGGACGCGAGCAGCGACGGGCCGCAGCTGATCTACCTGCCCGAGGTGGCCTTCGACATCGACCGGTTCGTGGGCGAGGTGGAGGAGATCTACCGCCAGAAGGGGCGGTGCCACATCGCGGTGAGCGAGGGGATCCGGGACAAGGACGGGAAGGAGATCGGGGCCCAGTTGATCCGCGGGGGGCAGGTGGACTCGCACGGGAACGTGCAGCTCTCGGGGAGCGGGGCGCTGGGCGACGCGCTGGCGGATTACCTGAAGGAGAAGCTGACGCCGGCGGGCGGAAAGCCGGTGCGCGTTCGGGCCGACACCTTCGGCTACGTGCAGCGCTGCTGGCCCGAGCAGAGCGAGGTGGACGCGAGCGAGGCGCGGCGTGCTGGGCGCTACGCGGCCCGCCTGGCGCTGGCGGGGTACACCAGCGGGAGCGTGGCCATCAAGCGCACGGGGAGCGGCACGGAACTGTGGCTGGGCAAGGAGGCGGGCGAGGCCTATCGCAGCGAGTTCGAGCGGGTGGAGCTGAAAGCGGTGGCGGCCAAGACGCGCCACATGCCCAAGGAGTTCATCCGCGGGACGCACGACGTGTCCCAGGCGTTCCTGGCGTATTGCAGGCCGCTCGTGGGCGTGCTGCCGGCGTTCGAGAGGTTCTGACCCCACCGCCCTGCGCCGCCCGGCGCGTGCGACCTGATCTGGTGTTCCGGGCACGCGAGCATGCCGGCGGACTACAGCCCGATGAGCGAGGCCGTGGTCGTGCTGTCGGACATCTACAGGGCGAAGCTCAACGACGACCCGTTCAGCGCGAACTACTACAGCATCTTCGACCTGATGCGCGACGGCCCGGAGGTGGCGGCGAACGCGGGCGTGGACCCCGAGCCGATCCTGCGGGACGAGGCGAAGATGGCGAAGGTGCGTGCGGCGAGGCCGAGGTAGCGCGGACGGAACGGAGCGAGCAATCTCCGGCGGCGTGGCGGGCTGGCGGCGCGGTGTGGAAAGAAAACGCCCCGGGCGTCCGTGCCCGGGGCGTTCGCGTTGGCCGGGGAAGGCGGGGCGACTACTTGGGCTGGTCGGGCTCGTGGCCGGGGTCGGCGTCGGTGGTCTGGGTGGGGGAGATCTCGGCGGGCTGGTTGGCCTTGGGGGCGGTGTTGGGCTGGGTGGCGCGGGGCTCGGGGCTGGTTCCCTGGGGGAGCGTGGAGCGCGGGGGGAGGGGGAGGGTCTTGTAGGAGTTGGGCTGCCAGGCGGCCTTGGCGCCGGTATCCCGGGAGGTCACGTTGCGGGCCGGGGCGTGGGGGACGATCTCGCCCGAGCGGGCGAAGGAGACCGTCATGACGGGGGAATCCTGTCCGTCGTTGACGGTGAAGAGTTCGAGGGTGTAGTGGTCGTTGTCGAGGATGGTGGTGATGGCCTTCTGGGTGACGCTCTGGCCGCTGGGGTCTTCGGTGGTGCCGGAGATGGTGAAGACGGTGCCGCTGTCGTTGCAGGTGCCGGTGTTGAAGGCGATGGCGGTGGAGTTGTTGTCGATCCAGGTGGTCTCGAACTGGCCCTTGGCGGTGTTGTACCCCCAGGTCTGAACGGCGTGGAAGTTCTCGCCCATGAGCTTGCCGGAGTAGGAGCAGGTGAGGTAGTGCCCGAAGGTCACGGTGTTGACGCAGCCGAAGACGCCCTGGACGCTCTGGTCGTCGCTGCTGAGGATGTGGGCCTGGCCTTCCCAGACGCCGGCGAGCTTGCGGAGGAAATCGTGCTGCTGGACGCGGAGCGGATCGGTGGCCTCGACGCGGGCGGGCGCGGTGTTGTTCGCGGGCGCCGTGGAGGCGACCTGCCGCGGCTGGACGGCGCCGGGCTGGGAGCTGTACGCGATGGCGACGGCGCCGAACGCCAGGGCCGCCAGGGCGATGGGAGCGAGGAGCTTGGTCTTCATCTGCGGTCTCCTGAGGGCGGAGCGATGCCGCCATTGCGAGTGCGGCGCGGGCGCGCCGCTCGCAGGGGCATCGACCGGCCCGGAGGGCCGCTTTGGTCTAATAAGCGGGAAGGGGCGGAATCGGGATCTGTTCGACGATCTCGAGCCCGAAGGCCTCGAGGTTGGGGAGGTTCTTGCGCGAGCTGGTGAGGAGGCGCAGGCGCGTGAGCCCGAGGTCGCGGAGGATCTGGCTCCCGATGCCGTTATCGCGCATGTCGCGTGGGACGGCGTTGGCGCCGGGGTGGCTCAGGTGCGGGTCGTCGTCCCCGCCATGGAGCGGGGTGGTGCAGGGCGACTGGAGGCGCGATTCGAGGTCGGCGTGCTCGTCGGCGTGGGTCTGGTGGCGCAGGTAGACGATGGCGCCGCGGCCTTCCTTGGCGATGGCCTGCATGGAGGCGTGGAGGAGGCTGCCCGTGGGCCCGCCCGGGGAGGAGTCGAGGTCGGCGAAGGTGTCGCCCAGGAGGTGCCAGCGGTGGACGCGCACGAGCGCGGGGTTGGAGCGCTGGTCGATGTCGCCCAGGGTGAGCACGAGGTGGGGCAGGGGATCGACCATGCTCTGGTAGAGGTGAGCGGTGAAGACGCCCCAGGGCGTGCGGAGGGGCTGGCCCTCGCGCGGGGGGAGGCGGCGCACCAGGCTCTCGCGGCGCAGGCGGTGCTCGATGATCTGGGCGACGGAGCAGATCCTGAGCGCGTGGGCGGCGGCGATCTTCTCCAGGTCGGGCAGGCGGGCCATCTCCCCGTCGTCGCGCATGATCTCGATGATGGCGCAGGCGGGGTAGAGCCCGGCGAGCCTGCAGAGGTCGAGCGAGCCCTCGGTCTGCCCGGTACGCACGAGGACGCCCCCGTCGCGGGAGCGCAGGGGGTTGATGTGCCCGGGGCGGACGAAGTCGGCGGTGGTGAACTTGGGGTCGATCAGCATCTGGATGCAGCGGGAACGCTCGCGCGCCGAGACGCCGGTGGTGAAGCCGTGGCGCGGGTGCCCGTCGACGGAGATGGTGAACGCCGTGCCGCGGACGGAGGTGTTGACGGCGGCCTGGGGGGACAGATCGAGGCGGTCGCAGTCGGCTTCGGTCAGCGAGAGGCACATGTAGCCGCGGGCGACGGACAGGAGGAAGGTGACGGCCTCGGGGGTGCAGAACTGGGCGGGGCAGATGAGGTCGCCCTCGTTCTCGCGTTTCTCGTCGTCGGTCAGGATGACCATCTTGCCGGCGCGGAGGTCGGCGAGGCAGTCTTCGATGGAAGAGAAGGGCATGGGGAGGGATGGTAGAAGGCGGCGGCGATGGGCCAAGATCTGGGGAAAGGCGCGACAAATCCGCCAATTCGCTGGCCAACTCCGGGATCGTGAGTCATAGTCAACCCGTCGCGGCGCATCGTGTTGCGATTCCGGGTGTGTGACCCGTGCGAAACCCAAACACGACTCAGAGCTAGCGGGACGAAAAGGTGGGCAAGATGCGTGCATTCGGAGCGATGTGTCTCTTGGCGGCGGTGAGCGGCGTGGCCCGGGCCGACGACTGGGTCATGCACGTCACGTGCGACAACCAGTTCCACGCGTACTTCGGGGGGCCGACGGGAACGAACTTCGACGCGGGCGGGGGCAACAGCTGGCCGACCACGTTCACGCTCAATGCCAACGGGCGTTCGCCGCTGGACTACCTGTATGTCGCGACGGCCTCGGACCAGACGCAGGCGCAGGGGCTGATCGGCGACTTCACGAACCTGACGACCGGGCTGGTGAGCGTGACGGGCGACGCGGTGTGGGAGGTCTTTCCCGCCGGGGCGCACCTGAGCGAGATGGGGATGGGAGCCGGGCCCTGGCCCGCGAGCCTCATGCCGACGCAGGCGCAGGTGGACACGGCCATCGCGTTCGCCACGGCGAACAGCCTCTGGATCGCTCCCGGGAACGGGGATCTCAACGGCGCCTCGCCCTGGGGATTCCGGACGGGCATCAGCGCCAGCGCCCGCTGGATCTGGCACAACTCCAACGGGTCGGCGAACCCAACCCAGGGAAGCGTGAATCACGACGAATTCCTGGTCTTCCGTGTGGCGGGGGCGGTGCCCGCGCCGGGGACGACGGGGCTGGCACTGCTGGGGGTGGTCGCTGGTCTGCGGCGGCGCCGGTAAGCTCGGCGGCGGGCGAGAACCCGGTCGAGCGAGGTAGACTGCGCGCATGCTCAACCTCGCCCGTCGTCGCCTTTCTGGTATTCGGTTCCTTTCCGCGGCGGCCCTGCTGGCGCTGTCGTCGCCCGTCGTGGCCCAGGGTTGGGTCGTGGCCGAGGGCGGCGGCATGGGCGACTCGCCCGCGTACCAGGCCCAGGTCGTGACGCTGATGGTGGAGAAGGCCAGGGAAGGCGCCCGGAATCGGGCCCTGGGCACCGGGGAAGAGAAGGCGAAGGAGAATCGAGAAGGGCGAGGCGAGCATGGCGCGCGGAGGCCCGAGGGTCCCCGCGTCGTGATCCTCGGGGCGGTGCCGCTGGAGGGCAAGGACGAGCGGGCCGAGGCGTTCAGGGCGGCGGGCGCGAGCGAGGTCGCATCGCTGGTGGTGGACGAGAAGAACGCCGACGCGCCCGGGACAAATGGTGGCGCGGGCGGCGGACCGAGGCAGCGATCCGCGCGGTCTTCGATCGCGGGGGCGTGGTGGGCGGGACGAGCGCCGGGTGCGCGGTGCTGGGCGAGTGGACGTACGACGCGATCCGCGACGGGCTCTCGGCGGACGAGGCGTTGACGGACGCGCGGCACACGAATCTGACGCTGACGCACGGGTTTCTCGGGTTCGTGCCCGGCGTGCTGTTCGACACGCACTACACCGAGCGGGGGCGATTGCCGCGGACGATGGTCATGTTGGCGCGAATCGCCGTCGCGCGGGGCGGGGCGTGGCGCGGCGACCTGGGCGAGGACATCCAGATCGGGCCCGAGTTGCTCCTCCAGGACCGCGAGAGGCTGGGGCGCGGGCCGCTGACCCCGGATCGGTGGGCGCCCATCGGTATCGGCGTGGACACGCGCACGGCGGTGGTGGTGGGGCCCGACCACGTGGCGCGGGTGGTGGGCGAGGGGACCGTGACGGTGTTGCGATTGCTGCCCACGAGCGAGATGGTGATCGAGAAGGGCCGCCCACCGCGGATCAAGGACGTGGGGTTGATGCGATTGAGCGCGGGGTACGCGATCACGCTGCCCACGCTGGAGATCACGAACCGGGCGGAGGGCGTGCTGCACCCGCGGGCGCTCGGCTCGCGCCCGGGCCCCGGCCCGGACGACGCGAAGCGCGAGCCGATGGCGCCGGGGGCCGAGGCGGCCAGGGCGGGCGAGTGGTATCCCAGGGACGCGGTGCGCCAGCCTCGCAATCGCGATGGCGGGACGGACGCGCCCAGCGCCCGGGCGAGCCTGGCGGCGGGGGAGGGGAAGCTGCCGGGGTACTGGGCGACGGGGATGTGGAAGGAGCTGGACCCGTGGTCGGCGATGGCGCTGGGGTGGGAGGCGATGGCCTCGCGCCGGGCGATGAGGGCGGCGTGGGCGCCGGCGGGGGCGAAGTTGGAGGCGGGGCGAGGCGGGTTCCGCAACGGCGCGGAGGCGACTCAATCGGTGCTGGTGGTGGAGATGGGGTTCACGTCCCCGAGCCACGTCGCGGGGGCGGGCCCGCGGGGGGTGAGCGTCGTGGAGGAGGCGGTGGGGCACCTGGTGGGGCCGGGCGGGGAGTACGGGAACTAGGGCGAGCGGCTATTGGCGGCCCAAGCGCCGTTCATTGCAGGGGTTTGGGGCCGCTCGTCGATATGGACAGGGATGCCTGTCAAGACAGATATCACGGACTTGACCAACGTTCTCGTCGAGATGAAACCGCAGGTTGTTCGTCGGCCCGCGCAGGCGGCGGCGCTGCTGGATCCGCAGCGCATCGCGCTGGTCCGGGCGCTGATGGACGGTCCCGATTCGGCGAGCGGGCTGGCGCGGCGGCTGTCGCTGCCTCGCCAGCGGGTGAACTACCACCTGCGTGTATTGGAGCGCGAGGGGATCCTGGAGCTCGTGGAGACGCGCCGATGCCGCAACTGCTGGGAGCGCGTGCTGCGGGCGACGGCGTCGGCGTTCGTGCTGGGGCCGGAGCTGGTGGGGGCGTGCGGGCCGCGCGAGGGCGGGGCGCACGAGGCGGGGACGCTGGCGGCGGCGGCGCTGCGAGCGGCGGCGGCGGTGGCGGAGTCGGCGGGGAGCCGCGCCCCGCGCCACGGGGCGGCGCTGGCGATCGGCGTGCGGGTGCGATTCGCGAGCACGCGCGATCGCAACGACTTCGCGCACGATCTGGAGGCGATGGTGCGGAGCCTGGCGGCGGAGTACCACGACCCGGCGGGGTCGGAGGATCTGGAGTACCAGTTCCTGGTGGGCGGGCACTGGAGCGGGGCGGGGCGGTAGACTGGGGTTGGCGAGCGCGGAGGTTTCGCATGGTGTGGGTCATCTGGATCGGCGCGGGCATCCTGCTGGTGATCGCGTTGCTGGCGTGGCTGCTGTGGATGCTGGGGCGGCAACTGCCGGCGGAGCACCTGGTGTGCTGCGAGGTGCGCCTGGGGCGGTCGGCGGCGGAGGTCTTCGCGGTGATCGACGACACGGCGAGCTGGCCCGGCTGGGACGATGGCGTGAACAAGGTCGAGAAGCTCGAATCCCGCGAGGGGCGCGAGGCGGTGCGGATGCACATGGGGCGCAACGTGATGGTGCTGGTCACAACGCGCCACGAGGCGCCGACGCTGCTGGAGAGGACGATCTCGGAGGAGGGGCGCCGGCCGATGTTTTCCGGGCGCTGGGTGCACGAGTTGCGGGCGGAGGGGAGCGGGTGCGTGGTGCGGCTGAGCGAGCACGGGAAGATCCACCAGGCGATCCCGCGCGCGATGGTGCGCTACCTGTTCGACCCGGCGATGTACCTCAAGCGGCACCTGAAGCTGCTGGCGAAGAAGTTCGGGGAGGAGGGGAAGGTGGAGGTCGTGAGGGTGTAGGGCGTTCACTGGCCCAAGGCGAAGAGGAGGGTGGCGGGCGCAGGGAGCGCTGGCCCCACGGGCCTGTCGGCGAGCTGAAACCGCGGGCACGCCGGGAGGGCCCATCCCGGCGGGCCATGCGGTTGCGACGAGGGCCCCAAGGAGCCGGGGTCACCGCGTCGCCCAGAACTCGAAGGCGGGCAGGTGGTTGTAGAGCGAGGCGCTGCGCAGGTTCTGGAAGACGTTGCGCACGTCGGTCGCGGTGACGAAGCGAAGGAAGCGGTCGTACATCGCGATATTGTCGCGTTCGGCCTGGGCCGCGACGAGGCAGGCCTGGGTGAACGTCGCGGGGACGGGCGGAACGTCGGTGGGCGCCGTCGCGGGGACGGGCACGCCGTGGCGTCGCATCAGCGCGATGATCATGTCGGCGTGGCGTTGCTCGGCGTTGGTGATGTTGACGAAGGGGGCGACGGGTCCGAAGCGGGCCATGACGCTGGTGTAGAAGGCCTTGGCGCGCCGCTCGTCGGCCAGTGCGGCGCGGAGGGCGTTGGCGGTGGCGGGGTCGACGGTGGTGGAGGCGCAGGGAGCGGTGCAGCCGGCGCAGTCCTGCGTGCACTGGCGGGCCTGCGTGCGCAGGGGACCCGCGGCGAGCATGGTGCCGGCGAGCGCAAAGAGAACGGCGGGGATCACGCGCTTCATGGGGAACTCCTCGGGATGGGATGGTGCGGCTACCGCGAGGAACCGGGCACGCGCCGGAGCCCCGTTTTCGCCGACGACCATCGATTCGATTGGCGGATCGCAGAACGGACCGGAGAGTCCGGCATTGCGTGGGTTTCAGAGAATCCGCTGGCTGCGCGGGAAACTCCCCAGGACGGTGATGTCCTGGCAGTGCTGCTTGGCGCGTTCGAGGGCGAGCTGCATGGTCGCGTCGGAGTGGTGCCCCTGGGCGTCGATGAAGAACGTGTAGGTCCAGTTCGTGCGTCCCGCGGGTCGCTTGTCGATGTGGGTGAGGTTGATGCCCGAGCGTTCGAAGTCGTGGAGGACGGCGGCGAGGGCGCCGGGCTTGTCGATGGTCTTGAACATGATGGCGGTCTTGTCGTCGCTGCTCTTGAGGGCCTGCTGGCGTGAGAGGACGTAGAAGCGGGTGATGTTGTTGGGGTTGTCCTCGATGGCCTGGAAGAGGATGGCGACGTCGTAGAGCTCGGCGGCGAGGGTGCTGCCGATGGCCGCCGAATCACAGGCCGCATTGGCGGCGGATTCCTCGCCCACCATCTGCACGGCGCGGCTGGAGCTGGCGACGGGGACCTGCTGGGCGTGGGGGAGCTTGGTGGCCAGCCACTGGCGGCACTGGGAGAAGACCTCGGGCTTGGAGAAGACCTTGGCGATGCGGGCGGGGTCGACGTTGCCCACGAGGGCGTGGTGCACTTCGAGCTGGACCTCGGCGTAGACGTTGACGCGTCCGGCGAAGGCGACCAGCGCGTCGAGGGTTTCCTGGACGCCACCGTGCAGGGAGTTCTCGATGGGCACGATCCCGTAGTCCACGTGCCCGCGCGTCACGCCGGTGAACACGCCCTCGATGGTGCCCATGTCCTCGAAGTTCACGCTCTGCCCGAAGTGTCGGACGGCGGCGAGGTGGGAGAAGGAGCCCGCGGGCCCGAGGTAGCCGATGGCCAGCCCGCGCTCGAGGGCGAACGATCCGCTCATGATCTCGCGGTAGATGCCCTCGATGGTGCGGGGCTTGAGCGGGCCCTGGTTGAGGGAGAGGACCTTGGCGAGCACCTCGGACTCGCGGTGGGGGGCGTAGACGGGCACGCCGCTGGCGCGCTTGGAGCGGCCCACGTCGACGACCAGGTTGGCGCGCTCGTTGAGGAGGGCGATGAGGCGGCGGTCGAGGTCGTCGATGCGCCTGCGCAGGTCGTCGAGCGGCGGGGGCGGCGGATCGGGCGCGGGGGAGTCGGACATGCGCCGGTAGGGTAGGTGGAGGGGCGGATCGCGCGGGACCGATCACGGACAGGCCAGGGGCCGACCCGGCTCCCGGCCATGAGGCGACGCGCCCGCGACGGCGCGGCGTTGTGTCTTCCTTGCGCGGCGAGATCCTCGCCGCGGCCCGGCGCGATCACTTCGGCGCGGGCTCCGGCGCGGGCGATTCCCACCTGGCCGGGGCCTTGGCCTGCGGAGCCTGCATGACCATCAGGGCGCACGACGTGCCGAACGCCGCGGTGCGGGGGAAGACGCGGTCGTTCCATGTGCCGTCCTCCTGGCGGACGGAGAAGAGCAGGGCGAGGAGGCGTCGGCGGTACTCGGCGCGTTCGTTGGCGGGGAGGAGTTCGATGGCGCGGGCGGCGGCGCGGTGGGCGTAGTAGAAGTAATACGGCGCGATCGAGTAGGGGCCCGAGTGCGTGCCGGGCTTGGCGCGGCGCTGGTCGAGCCAGGGCCAGTGGACGAGGAAGGCGTCGAGGCTCCCGCGCAGGTCGGCCAGGGTCACCCTTCCGGCGAGGTAGAGGGTGGTGTTGGAGGCGAGCATGCGACCGACCGCGCCGGGCGTGGGGTCGTTGCGGCCGCCTTCCTTGGCGAAGCCGGAGTAGACGACCGAGCCGCTGGGCGAGCGGGAGCGCACGAGCGTGTCGAGGGCCTTGTCGACTATGCCCGCGTCGATGTCGTGCCCGCGGGCCCTGGCCTCGAAGAGCGCGTCGAGCGTGGGGGCGGTCATGAAGGGCGAGGGCGGGGAGACCTTGTCGCGTCCGGGCGAGCGGGCGTAATTCCACCCGCCGACCTGGCTGATCGCGGTGCGCTGGATGGCGTCGATGCAGAACGCGGCGGCCTCGTGGGCCTTGGGGGCGAGGTCCTCGGGGAGGATCTTCTCGTCCTGGCAACGGAGGAGGAAGAGCAGGGCGTAGGTGTATCCCCAGCCGCGGACGTCGTAACCACCGTCGTAGTCGGTGGGGCTCATGAGGGGGTTGGAGAGGGCGGGGATGATGAACCGAGCGGCGCGGACAATCGCGTCGCGCCGGAGCTCGGATTGGCCCAGGCCGGGCGCGTCGAGCAGGGAAGTGCCGACGATGGCCGTGCCGCCGATGCGGTAGCCGATGGGGATTTCGCCGCCGACGCGGTAGACGCCTTCATAGGGCCATTCGCCCTTCTCGCCCTCGGGCCTGGCGAGGGACTCCTGATGCGAGAGGAGGAACACGATGCACTGGTCGCGAGCGGCTTCGACCTGGCGATCGTCCGGGGCCGCCGGGCCATTCCCCGGGGGATTCCCGGTGACTTGAGCCTGCCCGGAGAAGGTGATCCAGCAGGACAGCGCGATGGCGAGCGTGTGGCGAAGCAAAGTGGGCTTCCAGAAGGGTTCGATCGGGTATTGGGTCCCCAAGCGGGAGGGGAGTTCTACCTGTTCCCGAGGATCTCGGCCATAGGCTATCCGGGATGACGAAAAAAGTATCTAGACTTCTGCAACCTCGCTCCTGATCCTGCGGAGAGTGAGTAGTCCGCGGGGCGGACGGGCCGGGCTTGTTCGGCCTCGAATCATGACCCCCACGAGACCCGGTGCTCGACATCGTGTTGAGTGCCGGGTTTTTTCGTGCCCGCGATTTACCTATTTGGGTGATTCATCGGACAAACGGAGCTGGGCGTCCGGGGTCAGCCTGGCCACTCGGGTAACCACGTAGACCTTGGTGAAGTCGCGGACGTTCCAGTCCACGTCGAGGTCGACGACGACGGGGTCGCCCGGGCCCAGTCCCTGGAGACTCACGTCGGGCGCGATGGACGGGAAGTCCATGATCATCTCCTTCATGCCCACGTCCTTTCCGGCGCGGTCGTAGAAGGCGGCGAGGGCTTCGTGGTGGATCTGCAGGTCGCGGGAGACGCCGCTGGCCTTGGGCAGGGCGACGATGCGTCCGCGGATGGTGTAGCGCCAGTTCCCGGAGGGGAGTCTCATGGCGCCGGGCCGGGCGGCTGGCGCTTCGGCGGCGAGCGGTGCGGCGGGTCCCGGCGTGGTCGCGGGGATGCTTCCGGGGGCGGGGGCGGGGGCGGGCTTGGGTTCGGAGCGATCACAGCCCGCCAGGAGCGCGATCACGGCGAAGGCCAAGGGGAGGCGGCAAGCCGTGGGATTCGAGCGACTCATGGTGTGGCGTGTCCAAGCGTGCGACGCGTAATGAACTCTGCGGGG
Organism: Phycisphaerales bacterium; assembly: GCA_044221985.1. Taxonomy (GTDB): domain Bacteria; phylum Planctomycetota; class Phycisphaerae; order Phycisphaerales; family UBA1924. Next base: position 129 of record JBGAOG010000059.1, on the reverse strand, counting down.
GCGACCAAACACAGCACCGCCAAGAACCCAAGACCGATCACGCTCTTCATGAGGACCTCCGTTTCCTGCGTGACATCGCCAGGAGCCCAGTCGCTAGGGCTGTCACGCATGGCCCTGGCGAGGGAACGG
>JBGAOG010000058.1:0-19538 GCA_044221985.1 Phycisphaerales bacterium | reverse complement strand
ACAACAACTCCCTGGCGCTCCGCCTGCTCACCGGGCTCGCCGAGCTCACGCACAAGCTCCGGGCCCTGCCCCAGGTCACCGTGGCCCGCGTCAACGGCGCGGCCATCGGCGGGGGCTGCGGGCTGACGACGGTCTGCGACCTCTCCGCCACTCACGCCGACGCCAAGGTCGGTTTCCCGGAGATTGACCTGGGCGTCTGCCCGGCGGTGGTCGCTCCGTGGCTGGTCCGCAAGGTCGGCGCGGGGCGGGCCCGCGTCATCCTCCTCAAGGGCGGCCTGATGAGCGGGACCCAGGCCCAGGGCTGCGGGCTCGTCGATCACTGCGTGCCCACGCTCGCCGACCTCGACGCCCTGGTGGGCGACCTCGCCACGCGCCTCGCCGGCGGCGGGCCCGACGCCATCCGCGCCACCAAGGGCCTGCTCAACGAGATCGACGGGTCCACGAACCTCGACCTCCTGCGCTGCGCCGCCAGACTCAGCGCCGAAGTCCTTGCAACACCCGAGGCCCAGCGCCGCTTGCGGGAGAAGCTGGCGAAGTAATCCACCGCACGCGCGACGCGCCAGCCGCCCCATGACCTTCGCTCTCCTCATCCTCGCCGGATTCGCCGTCGGCATCCTGGGCACGATCATCGGCGCCGGGGGCGGGTTCCTGCTGGTCCCCGCCATGGCCCTCTGGCGGCCCCAAGAGGCCGCCGAGCGCATCAGCACGCTCTCCCTCTTCGTCATCTTCTGCAACGCGACCTCGGGCACCTATGCCTACGCCCGCCACAAGCTCGTCCACTTCCGCTCCGGGATCGTCTTCGCCCTGGCCGCCATCCCGGGCGCCATCGCGGGGACGTACGTCGCGGCCCAGATCGGGCGCCACGCCTTCGACACTTCGCTGGGCGCCTTCCTGATCGTCATGTCGTTCCTCATCGTGTGGCGCACGCTCCACCAGCCTCCGTCCGACCATCGTCACGATTGGACCGGGCCCACGCGCCGCCAGCTCGTGATCGGCGCGATCGTCAGCACCCTGGTGGGCCTGCTCGCCAGCGTCCTGGGGATCGGCGGCGGGCTCATCCACGTCCCGCTCTTCGTCTACGCCTTCGCCTATCCCGTACACCGCGCCACCGCTACCTCCCACTTCATCCTCATGATCACCGCGGGGCTGGCCGCGGCCATCGATATCGCCCACGGACGCCTGAGCGGGAATTGGGATCTGGCCGTCCCCCTGGCGGTCGGCGTGCTGCTCGGCGCCCAGGTGGGCGCCCACATCGCCAAGCGTCTGCGAGCCCGCTGGATCATCTTCGGGCTGTGCGCGGCGATCGTCGCCTTGGGATCACGCCTGGCGATCCACGGGTTCCTGGCCCCGGCCCGCTGAGACGCTCGTCCATCCCCGCGACGCCGGCGGCGTTACTCTTCCTCCGCCATGGGCAAGACCATCCTCCCCAACTCCCGCGTCTCCCCTCGTTTCGCCGGGCACTGCACCTTCTGCCGATTCCCCCGCTTCGAGGACGTCGCCCCGGAGAACCAGCCCCTCGATTGGGCGACGTACGGCGTGCCGTTCGATGCCGGCGTGACGTATCGCCCGGGCGCCCGCTTCGGGCCGCGCGCCGTCCGCGAGGCCTCGCAGTACGTCAAGCCCTACCACGTCGAGCACGCCGTCAACGTCTGCGAGGTGCTGAGCATCGCCGACGCGGGCGATGCCCCCGTCACGCCCTATTCCCTGGAGGGCAACGTCGACGCCGCACACGCCTTCGCCCGAGGGCTGGGCAGCCCCACGACGCGCCTGCTGGCGGTGGGAGGCGACCACTCCATCGCGTACGCCAACATCTGGGCCGCCTGGGAGCGAGCCGGCGAGCCCGACGACGGGTTGCCCCTGGTCCATTTCGACGCCCACCTCGACACGGTGGATGAGGTCTGGGGCGAGCGCTGGGGACACGCCTCCCCATTCCGGCGCGCCATCGAGGATGGGCTGGTCGACGCCAGGAACATGCTCTCAATCGGCATCCGCGGGCCGCTCAACCGCGCCGACGATCTCGACTTCGCACGCAAGGCGGGCGTGACGCTGATCAGCTCCGAGGACCTGCTCGACCCCTTGGAGGCCGGGCGTCGCGCCCCGGCGCTGGCCAGGATCGACGCCTTCGTGCGTGGCGTCGCTCGCCGCCCCTGCTATCTCACGTTCGACGTCGACGTGCTCGACCCCGCCTTCGCCCCCGGCACGGGCACGCCCTGCCCCGGCGGGCTCTCCCCGTCCCTCGCCTTTGCCCTCCTGCGCCGGCTCAAGGGGCTCCATCTCGCGGGCGCAGACGTCGTCGAGGTCGCGCCCGGCCTCGACCCCAGCGGCAACACGGCGCTGCTGGCCGGGCACGTCATGCTCGAGGTCCTGGCCCTGGACGCGATGTCGCGCCGGGCGTGACCACGCCACCCTCGTCCTCGCCTCACCCGCGCACGGCGCCCAGCACCATCATCCCCGCCGCGAAGAACAACACGCACCACCCGGCGTTGATCACCAGCCCCAGCAGCGCGATGGGCACCACGCCCCTGCGGAGATCCCCTTCCGCCGGCGTCGGGGCGCGAAGGTGGAACGCGACGACCACCGGCATCACGACCGCCAAAGCGACCATGGGAACCCCGAAAAGCAGGATCACCCGCTCAGGGGAGAGCGCCTTGATCCATGCACCTGCGCACAGCAGGCACCCGCACGCGAACGTGGGCGTGCACATGCGCGCCATCGCCGCGAACCAATGCAGGGGTTCCTCCCGCACGGCCCCGGGCTTTGCCTCGCACGCCGCGCAACGCGCCGTTCCCGAGGAATCGACGCTCAACGCCCCGCCACACGACGAGCACACGCTCCGTGACCCGCCTCCAAGCGGCCCGTCGATCGGCCCCTGCGTTTGTGCGATCGCCATGTCCGGCTCCTCCCTGACGGGCTCGCGGCACCCAATCCGGGCGCACCGTCGCCGCCCGCCATTCCCCGGAAGGCGCCCCCAGATTACCATTTTCGGATTGGGAATGCTCCCGAGGCCGCCGATTGGGGCAAAAAGGGGACGGCCCGGCCTCCCCAGGCTTCCGGAGCCCGGCGACGGAATCTACCCAGCCCCCCTCCTAACAATGGGTCCATGACCGCTCCCGGGACATCCCAGGCCCCTGACATGACGACCCGGGTCGAACCCGCGGCGGGCCCCGACTGGGCCATCGACCTCACGCACGTGTCCAAGGTGTTCGCAAAGAAAGTGCACGCGCTGCGAGGCATCGACCTGCGCGTCCGGCGCGGCGAGGTCTTCGGGCTCCTGGGGCCCAATGGCGCGGGGAAATCCACGCTGGTGAAGATCCTCATGACCGTGCGCGGCCCCACCGAGGCCAAGGGGACGGTGCTGGGCCAGGACGTGGGGCACAAGCCGACGCTGGCGAAGATCGGCTATCTGCCCGAGCACCATCGCTTCCCCGACTACCTGACCGGCGCCCAGGTCGTGGACTTTTACGGGGCCCTGGCCGGCGTGCCCCGCGACGTGCGGAGGAAGCGCGTCCCCGAGCTGCTCGAGATCGTGGGCATGAAGGACTGGGCGGACTCGAAGGTCAAGGGCTATTCCAAGGGCATGCGCCAGCGCGTCGGCATCGCCCAGGCCCTGGTCAACGATCCCGAGCTGGTGCTGCTGGACGAGCCCACGGACGGCGTCGATCCCGTGGGACGGCGCGACATCCGCGCCATCTGCCAGCGCATGCGCGACGACGGAAAGACCGTCTTCATCAACTCCCACCTCCTCAGCGAGCTCGAGATGGTCAGCGATCGCGTGGCCATCCTGGTCAAGGGCGTCGTCGCCAGCCAGGGGACCATCGACGAGCTCACGCGGGGAAAGCAGTACTACGAGCTGGAGGTGCAGGGCGACTCGCCCGCGGCCGTGCGTGCCCTGCTGCGGGAGGCCCTCCCGGCGGCGGGCCCGTGGGAGTCGGCATCGCCCGAACCGGGCTGCCTCGATCCCGCGGAGCCCGATACGGGCAACGGAAAGCCCGTTCGGCCGCCCCAGATGCTCGCGATGTTGCGCCCGGGGATTCCGGTGTTCCTCGCCGGCAATTCGCTCCGCATCGGCACCACCGACGCCCAGGCCGTTCAGCCGCTGGTCGACGCGATCCGGGCCCGCGGCGGGGTGATCCGGGCGCTGCGCCCCGTCCGTCCCAGCCTGGAGGACCTGTTCATGCTCGCGGTCACCGATCCGAGCACGGGATTGACCATGACGCCCGGCGCCGAGGTCACCGCCAAGGAGGCCCGCTGAATGAGCCTCGCCCTGACCCAATCCAAGGCGTTGCTGATCGACGCGTACCGCGAGCTCAACAGCAAGAAGCTCTTCTGGATCACGCTGGTCCTCTCGGGGCTGGTGGTCATCGCCTTCGCCGGCGTCGGGATCAACGAGAAGGGCGTCACGCTCCTGGTCTGGAACCTCGACGTGCCGGGCGTCAACAGCACGAACTTCCCGCCCGCCCGGCTGTACCTGACCCTCTTCGCCAAGTTCGGCATCGGCTTCTGGCTGACGTGGCTGTCGATGATCCTGGCGCTGGTCTCGACGGCCGGCATGATCCCCGACCTCATCTCCGGCGGCGCCGTGGAGCTCACGCTCTCCAAGCCGCTGTCGCGGCTGCGCCTGTTCCTGACCAAGTACCTCTTCGGGCTGCTGTTCACCGGGCTGCAGGTGACCCTGTTCTCCTTGGCGTGCTTCCTGCTGGTGGGGATCCGCGGGCACGCCTGGGTGCCGCGCCTGTTCCTGGCCGTGCCCTTCGTGGTGTCGATCTTCAGCTTCCTGTTCTGCATCTGCGTGCTGCTGGGGCTGGTGACCCGCTCGACCGTCGCGTCGCTGCTCCTGACGCTGCTGCTCTGGTGCGTGATCTTCCTGGTCAACTCCTCCGAGGCGGTGATCACCCAATTCCGCCTGATCAACGACGTGCAGCGGGAGAAGATCACCCAGCGCATCCCCGCGATGGAACGCTCCGCCACCAACCGCTACGAGACGGACGTGCGCGACGCACGCACGAAGGCGATCGAGGCTGCGACGGCCAAGGGCGAGGCGGTGGACGCCCTGACACCCGTGGACGCGCCCGTGCCCCCGCCCGGCCGCGAGGAGCTGGAGGCCGTCAGCGCCCGGATCCACTCGAGCATGACCAATCTCGCGCGATCTCGCGAGCGCCTCGCCGCGCTCGAGAAGGCCGCGCCACGCTGGGCCCTGGCCGAACGCCTCACCCTGCTGGCCAAGACACCGCTGCCCAAGACCCAGGAAACGGCCACCCTCATGGAACGCTACCTGCTGCCCGCCGACGAGGTCGACCTTCCCAACGGCGAGCAGCAAACCGACGTCTCCGGCGTGACCCGTGCCGAGCAGGCCGAGGCTGTCCGAAGACTCCAGGCCAAGTACCGCACGCGAAACGTCTGGTGGATCCTGGGCACGTCGTTCGCCTTCGAGGGGGTCGTGCTCGCCATCGGCGCGTGGATCTTCTGCAGAAGGGACTTCTGAGGCTCGGACCCGCGAGTGCCCGCGGGCGAGCGGGACGCTACCGCTCGCGCCGCAACCTTGCCATCGGGGCTCTTCAGAGCCCGATTCCGCTCACGCCTGCTCCCCCAGCTCCCGCGCCCGATCCCGCGCCGCCACCACCGCTCGCTCCATCGCTTCTCCCCACCCGGCCCGTCGCAGCACCTCCAGCGCCGCGGCCGTCGTTCCGCCCCTGCTCGTCACCGCGTCGCGCAGCTCGCCCGGCTCGCGTGCGTCGCCGGCCATCAGCTCCCCCGCGCCCGCCAGCGTGCGCCGCACGAGCACCACGGCCGTCGCGTGGTCAAACCCCACGCCCACGGCGCCGCGGACCATCGCCTCGCCCAGGTCGAACAGGTAGGCGGGCCCGGATCCCGCCACCGCCGTGAACCCGTCCAGCAACGCCTCGTCGATCTCGACCGTTTCGCCGACGCCGCGAAGGAGGGCCGCCGCTCGCTCGCGATCCTCGGCCCGGCCTCCCTCGCGGGCGATGGCGGAAATCCCGCGCCCGATCGCGGCGGGCAGGTTCGGCATGCTCCGAACGACGCGTTCGGTGCCGAGCTCGCGACGCAAGCGGTCAAGCGTTATGCCGGCCATGATGGACAACACCGGCCGATCATGCAGCAGCCCGCGGGCCTCCCCCGCGACCAGCGCGAACACCTGCGGCTTGACCGCCAGCACGACCATGGCGTTGGCGTGTGAGGCCCGCAGGGCCTCGCCCACGCCGCCCACCACCGCCGCGCCGACGGATCGAACCGCCTCGCGCCGCTCCGGGTCGGGCTCGGCCACGATGGCCCCCGCGCCCTTGGCGCCGCGCAACAGGGCCGTCCCCATGTTCCCACCGCCCACGATTACCAGGGTCGATTGCATCCCCGAGGGTATCGAGCCCCGGCGCCCGCTTGTCCGGGGAGCACCCTACCTGCCCCGGCGCCTCGCCGGGGTGAGCTTCTCCCCCGTGATCGGGTTGCTGAAGTGGGCCTCCTGAACAGGAACGGCCCGTCGCAGTATCTCCACGAGGACCCTTGCGGGCGAACCGGTGGCCTCCACCTCGTGGATGATCTTCTTGGGATAGTGCCGCAGGACCGGGAAGGTCTCCTTCTCGTACACCTTCCACCGGTTGCGGATCACGTCTTCCTTGGCGTCGTCGATGCGGTTCTCCTTGAGCGCACGCCGGCGGAGGCGCTGGATCATCGCCTCCTTGTCCTTGCAGACCAGGTGCACGACCAGGAGCACGTTGATGTGCTTGTCGAGGAGCTTGGCCTGCTTGAGATTCCGCGGAATCCCGTCAAGCACGAGCAGGTCGGTCCTGGGCTTGTACGCGCTGAGCACGGTCCTCGCGTGCATGTTGTGCTGCCACATCTTGACCGTCAGGTCGTCGGGCACGAGCAGGCCCTTGGAGGAGTACTGCATGAACGTCCTGCCAAGGTCGCTCGACATGTCCAGCGTGCGGAAGACGTCGCCGCAGGAGAGGTGGTAGAAGCCGGGGATCTGGCCCAGGATCTTCCCCTGGGTCCCCTTGCCCGCGCCGGGCGCCCCGAAGAGCAGAATGGTCTGGTAGCGATGGTTCATGCGGGCCTCCAATGGGATATGCCGTGCCACAGGCTAGAAACATCGGCCAAACGGGGCAAGGGGCTCCCTTTCGGGCCCCGGAGTACGCCAACGCGGGGTCCGATCCCATGGTTCCAGCGCGATTCGGGCCCGGCGGGCATTGACACCACGCGCAGAAACGGTCACCATACATGAGACCGGGGCGGCAGAGAGTGGAGTGGTGCGATCCCGCAACCGCTGGGGGACACAAGGAGATCAACATGCGTCGTACGAGTGTCTTCGCGCTGGGCGTGATGGGTCTGTTCGCGCTGGCCGGGCAGGCCCTGGGAGCCGTGGATGTCATCTACTGCAAGAAGGCGGGGCATGCCAAGGCCCAGGTTCCCGGCGCCATGAACGCCGGCGGCCCGGTGGCGACGGAGTGGCGATCCATGCTCGACCTGGTGGTCTCGCGCGACGGGACGAAGTGGGTCATCCGCGGGGCCAACCAGCTCGACGCCGGGGCCACCGCCAACTACGACAACATGATGGTGACCGGCTCGGGCACGACCGGGCAGATGCTCGCCCAGGAAGGCCAGCCGATCGTGGGCGGCGCCGCGGGTGAGGTGTACGACTTCTTCAGCTCGGTCGCCGGGAAGTTCAACGATACCAACCACTTTGCGTACGGAGCGCGCGCACGCGGCGGCGTGGCCAGCGTCTTCCAGAAGATCATCCGGTACGACGGCTCCTCCACCGCGATCCTCCACCAGATGGGCGATCTCATCTCCGGCCTGGTCGACACGGGCACCGCCGGGGACGAGACGTTCGGCAATTCCGTGGGCGTGGGGCACTTCCTCAACAGCGGCGTCGCGGCCCTGCACGACACCACCGTGGGGAACATCAGCTCCACGCGCCGCCCGGTGCTGACCTACGGGAGCGTCGGGTTCATGCAGGCCAACGTGGCCACGGCGCTGGACCTGGCGGGGACCTCCACCGTGACGCTGGCCGGCTTCTCGAACCAGAGCAAGGCCAACACCTTCGCCGGATCGCCCGACGCGGCGGCGTGGTCCATCGTCGCGACGCAGGTCGGGCAGCCGACGACTTCGGACGCCGTCCTCGTGGTCACGGGACGCGTGCGCGTGCAGGAAGGCAACCCCGTTCCCAGCGACACGGCCACCGTGGACGGGATCTTCGCCCATGGCATCCTGGCCAACCACGACTGGATCGCGCGCGGGTCGATCCTGGGCGGGGGCGCCTGGGCCGTCCGCAACGGAACGCTCCTGGCCAAGACCGGCGGCGTGATCGCCGGCGCCGAAACCTGGGGCGCCACGTTCTACGCCCTGGCCGCCAACAACGCGGGCGACTGGGCCATGACCGCCAAGACCTCCAGCGCCGATCCCGCCGCGGACGAGGTGCTCGTGCTCAACGGAACCCAGGTGCTGCTGCGCGAGGGCGACCCCATCGACCTCGACGGCAACGGCTCGATGGACGACGACGCGTTCGTGGGCCGCGGCAACAACACCCTGGTCGCGTTCGACGCCAACAACCTCGCCATCGCCGACGATGGCACGATCTGGACCATCATCAACCTGCGCGACGCGGCGGGCAACGACCTGGCGTCGAGCCCCGCCTTCGGAGTTCCCTCCGCCTTCGTGCGGATCACCCCCGGCGCTCCGCCGTGCCCGGCGGACCTCGACGACGGCAGCGGCACGGGCGTCCCCGACGGCGGCGTGGACATCAACGACCTGCTCTACTTCCTCGCCCAGTACGAGGCCGGGAACATCGCCGCCGACCTCGACGACGGCAGCGGTACGGGCACGCCCGACGGCGGCGTGGACATCAACGACCTGCTCTTCTTCCTCTCCCACTACGAGGCCGGGTGCTAGCGCGAAGCAACCCCCGGACGGCCGTCCGCGGGACCGGGGGCGGCCGCCGAAGAAAGGGAGAATGCCGAGGCGCGAGCGGTGCGGGAGTGCCCCCCACCGCCCGCGCCCCTGGCCTTGGGCGTGATCGGAGCGGCGATCTTCGCCGTTCGCCGGCCAAGGACCTGCGCCCGGCGCTGGGGATCGGAGCTGCCGAAGTGACAACTCCGAGCGGGCGGCCCTCGGGCACTGGTGCGCCGTGATTCGAGGCCACGCTCCTTCTACAGCGTTGCTCGGACGCCCTCGGGCTTGGCGAAGTCGCCCGGTCCGGGGAACTGCTTGATCCCGTCCTGGCGGAGCTTCTTGCCCTTGCCGCGCAGGGGGGTCTGGCTCTTCTCGGGGATGTAGAACTCCTCGGCGGGCTGGCTTTCGCTGAGCTTCATGGCGGCGTCGGCGGCCTTGAGCATGGTCTCGTCGGCGTTCTCGTAGATCCCGCGCAGGGCCGCGCGGGCCTCGAGCTCGGCCAGCTCGAAGAAGTGCATGGCGGCGAGGCGGTCGCGCTGGAATTCGAGATCGCCCGCGCCGTTGCCGCCGTGGGCCTTGATGTCGCGATCGAGCTTGCTGAGGGTGCAGGCCCAGGCGTGGAGGAACATGGCGCTGTCGGCGAGGCGAGCCTGGACGGCCTGGCGGGCCATGATGTTGGCGTCGAATCGCTTGCTCGCCTGCTTGAACTGGTGCCCGTGCTCACGGGTGAGGCTGGCGAGGCGTTCGGCGCTGGGGCGGAGGGACTCGTGCACGCTGGGGATCGCCGGCATCGCGCGCCGGATGCCCAGGTAGACCTCAAAGGCCAGGGGTAGTGCGGCCTTGACGACCTTGGCGTTGAGCGCGCTCTTGATCACGCGGCCGAGGCGTTGACCGAAGGACTGGGGCGAGCCGTCGCCCTCCCAGGTCATGAGGTTCTTGACGCCCAGCATGTACTCGGCGAGCTGCTTGCCGCCGTAGCCGAAGACGTAGGACTGCATGACCTCGTTGGCGCCCTCGACGATGAGATTGATGCGTGAGTCTCGGAAGATGCGCTCGACCTCGTGCTCGGTCATGTAGCTCTCGCCGCCCATGATCTGGACGGCGTCGTTGACGACCCTCCAGCCCATCTCGGAGCAGAAGATCTTGCACATCGCCGTCTCGACCTGGTGGTCCTCGTCGTGGCGGTCGAGCATGCCCGTGGTGGTGTAGAGGACGGAATCGACGGCGTAGCAATAGGCGGCCATGCGGGCCATGCGCAGGCGGACGAGCTCCTTGTCGGCCAGGGGCGCGCCGAACTGGCAGCGCGTGAGGGCCCACTTGTTGGCCTGATCCATGGCGCGCCGGGCGCCGCCGAGCATGCCGGCGCTGAGGGTGCATCGCCCGTAGTTGAGGCAAGAGAGGGCCATCTGGAGCCCGCGCCCGTCCTGCCCGAGGAGGTGGCTCTTGGGGACGCGGACGCCGTTGAAGCGGATGCGTGCCTGCCAGGTTCCGCGGATGCCGCACTTGCTGCGGTTCTTGCTGAAGATCTCGACGCCGTCCATCCAGGGATGGACGACGATGGCGGAGATCTTGCCCTTGCCGTCGGGCTTCTTCTCCTTGGCCATGACGGTGAAGAGGCCCGAGAGGGCGCCGCTGGTGGCCCACTTCTTCTCGCCGGAGAGGACGAAGAAGTCGCCGTCGCGCTCGAAGTACGTCTCCTGACCGCCGGCGTCGCAGCCGACGTTGGGCTCGCTGAGGCAGAAGGCGCTGAGCCAGTCCTTGGCGAGGTGCGGGAGCCAGGTCTTCTTCTGCTGCTCGTTGCCGTAGAGCATGACGGCCTTGCAGCCGATGGACTGGTGCGCGGAGACGAGCACGGCGGTGGAGCCGCAGTACATCCCGATGCGTTCCAGGACGCGGTTGTAGCTGGTGATGCCCATGCCCAGCCCCCCGTGCTCCTTCGGGATGGTCATGCCCAGGACGCCCAGCTGGAACAGGCGCTTGATGACCCAGTCGGGGATCTCCTGCTCCTGGTCGATCAGGACCGCGGGATGCTCATTGCGCAGGTACTCGTCCACCCGCGCGATGAGCTGGTCGCACTCGGCCTGCTCGCGGGCCTCGGTGGCGTGGTACGGGAAGTAGAACGAGTTCTTCAGGTTGCCCCAGAAGAGATTCTTCACCGGACCCATGTTCGCGGGCTCGGCACCGAGCCATTCCTCGGCCTGCTCGATGAGCTGGCGGTCGGCGTCGGACAGTCCCTTCATCGATTTCAGGTCGGCCATGGCGCGGTTCCTCACTGGAAACGGCGCCACGCCGGGAATTCGAGGTGGCGCAACCAGCAGAGCATACACGCGGGACGGGCCCGCGGCAGGTGGTTGTTTGGAGCATTTGACCGAAAGGGGTTTCAGCCCTTGGGCGGCGGTACGGACTTGGCAAAGAACGCCTGGATGGCGGCCTTGGCGGCGGGCTGGTTGCGGAGGTGATACAGGTGCTCTTGCTCGCGGGCCAACGCCCGCTCCCACCCGTGGGAAAGCCCGATATCCACGGCGTCCAGGACGGCCTGGGCCGGCTCGCCCCGGGGATTCTCTTGCTTCACCGTGTTCAGGCCCTTGAGTACCTCGCTCTTGCATGAGCGTCCGATCCACCTCCAGGGCGCGCCATCGCGCTGCGCGGTCGTTCGCTGGCTCTGGCCTTTCAGCCACGCCTTTGCGGTGTCGAGCAGGGCCGGCGCGGCGGGTGCGACCGCGTCAAAGAGCCCGGCATCGCGTCCCTCGTCGAACGTGAACGGGCGTCCGACCGCGGTGCGTCGGATGGCCTCGGCGGGGTCCATGCGTGCGGGCAGCAGGTTCGTGCCGCCCCATCCCGGACAGATGCAGAGCCCGGCCTCGGGGAGGCCGACGGGGTAGGCCTTGCCCGGGGCGCCGTCCTTGCCCTGGGGCGGGGGCGCCGCCACGAGCCCGTCGCAGTGCATGGCCAGCTCGAGCCCTCCGCCCAGCGCGGCGCCATTGATCGCCGCCACGCTGGGGCACCCCAACCGCGGGATCATCCCGGCGACTCTCGCGCCGTACTCGATGTACTTGCGGAGTTGCTCGTCGCTCAAATCGCACATCGCCTTCAGGTCCGCGCCGGCGATGAACGCCCTCGAGTTGCTGGCCAGGATCAGCCCTCGCAAGTCGCGTGGAAGCGAGGCGAGCGAGGCCTCGAGGCGCTGCAGCAGCTCGATATTGAGCACCACCACAGGCTTGCCGGGCTGCTCGATGGTGACGGTCGCGATCTTGTCGGCGTCGATGGTGATGGGGAAGGGTGTGGGCATGGGGTCACTGTAGAACTGGAATCGGCGCGGACCACGCTCCGGGCGATCGGGGCGCTCCGGCCGTGTCCGCGGGGGAGTCGGGGAGGGACGTCCCACCGGGCGTGCCGCAAGCCTCAGGGGATCAGCACCACGACGAGCACCTGCGCGGCCACAACGCGGAGAATCATGGTCAGCGGGTACACGGTGGTGTACGCGATGGCGGGAGAGTCGCTCCTGGCGATCATGCTGGCGTAGGCCAGGGCCGGGGGGTCGGTCATCGAGCCGGCCAACAGCCCGCCGAGCGAGGCGTGGTCGAGCTTGAGCCATCGGCGGGCGGCAAGGGCGCCCAGGAAGAGCGGGACGAGCGTGAGGACGGCGCCCATGGCGAGCCAACCCAGCCCGCTCAGCGAGGTGGCGGCACGGACGAACGAAGCGCCGGAAGACAATCCGACGCAGGCCAGGAACAGTGAGATCCCGATCTCGCGTAGTGCGAAGTTGGCCGAGAGGGGCAGGTAGCAGACGAGCGGGCCGATGCGTCCGACGCGCGACAGGACGATGGCGACGAGCAGCGGGCCCGCGGCCAGGCCAAGCCTCACCGCTCCCGGCAGGCCCGGAAGGGCCAGGGGAACGCTCCCCAGCACCACGCCCAGGGCGATGCCCAGGAAGATGGGAATCAGCTGGGGGTGGTCCAACGTCTTGGGCGAGTCACCCAGCAACGCCGCGACCTGCTGGACCTTCTCCGGAGGTCCGACGGCGAGGGCCGCATCCGCATAGGAAAAGGAGAATTCCGGGGGCGGCGTCATCTCCACGCCCGCGCGCCCGACGCGAGAGACGGTGACGCCGTAACGCTCGCGCAGGGCCAGGTCCCGGAGGGTCTTGCCCAGGACCTCGCGTCGCGTGACGACCAGGCGCTTGGAGACGATCTCGGACGGATACTCGCGGAGATCGAGCGGGCTTTCGCAGCCGACGAGGAGGCGGAGCTGGTCGAGCCGCTCGGGGGGCCCGACGGCCAGGAGCATGTCGCCCTGGTGGAGAACCGTCGCGTTGGTGGGCACATGGATCTTGTCCCCGGCGAGGTGGCGGGTCACCACGACCGCGTTGTGGGCCTCGCCCGAGGTCTCGTTGATGATGGGCAGTTTCGAGAGTTCCACGCCCTCGAGGTTTGGATTGGTGACGATCAGGTTGCGCTGCACAATGGCCGACGCCACGTCGACCGGCGCGGGCGCCGCGCCGGGCCGGAGCCACAATCGGGTGAGCACCAGCGCGACGATGGTGCCGATGACGCCGCCGGGATAGGCCAGGGCATACGCCGCGGTGGCCAGGGCGGCGCTGGCGGCGGCTCCCTTGGGGGCGGCGTCGGCGAGGGCGGCGTGGGCCGCGGCCAGGCTCGGGGTGTTGGTGGTGGCGCCCGAGAGGAGGCCCGCCGAGGCGGGGCCGGGCAGGTACCCGAGCTTGGCGAAGAGCAGCGCCAGGACGGTGCCCGAGACGACGATTCCGCCCGCCAGCAGGTTGAGCTTGAGCCCGCTGCGTCGCAAGGAAGCCAGGAACCCGGGCCCGATCTGGAGCCCGATCCCGAAAACAAAGAGGATCAGCCCAAAGTCGCGGATGAAGTGGAGGGCATCGTCATCGACCTTGATGGCGAGGTTTCCGGCGAGGATCCCCGCGAAGAGCACGCCGGCGACGCCCAGCCCGATGCCCTTGACGCGGACGGACCCCACCGCGAGCCCGACGGCGCAGGCCGCGAAAAGCACGATCATCGTGCCGGCGATGCTGGGGGTCTCAAAGAGCGGGGCGATCCATGCCATCCGTAAAGGGGTGTATCGGCGAACGCGGGGGCCCGGCATTGGGGAAGCGGGGCGCATGAAATGCTCACCGCCGGGGCGTCGGCGGTCCGATGGACGGGCATGAGCGCGCTCTCCCAGGCCGACATTCGGGCCCAGTACACGAAGATCTGGGCCGACGAAAAGGCGCGTTCGGACGCGGGCTCACCCTCGCTGTATTGCTCCAAGGCCGAGGACGCCGTGGTGGCGCCGATCTACGCCGATCTGCTGCGGGATCTTCGCCCGGGGTTGGGGCGGGGGCAGGGGCACGTGCTGGACGTGGGTTCGGGGGCCGGTCGCTGGATTCGGTTCTTCCAGGAGCGGGTCAAGCCCCGCACGATCCTGGGGGTGGACGTGACGGCGCAGTCCGTCGAACTCCTCCGCTCCCGGTTCCAGCCCTCGGGCGCGACCACGCTCGAGTTTCGCGTCGCGGACATCACCGATCCGGCCCTGGACCTGGGCGCCGCGGGCTTCGACCTCATCAACATCGCCAACGTGCTCTTCCACATCCCCGAGCCCGACCTGTACGAAAGAGCCCTCACGAACCTCCGCCGGCACGTCGCGCCCGGGGGGCTGGTGGTGACCACCGAGTACCTCCCGCGCACGGACATGCGAACGCCGTGGATGCTGGTCCGAAGCCGATACGCCTTCGAGAAGCTGGTGGCCCGGGCGGGGTTCCGGATCGCGGAGATCCGCGCCTTCAGCATCTTCACCAACGACCCGATGGGCCTGGACGGGCACGACGACGGCCCGCGGGCCCTGTTCAACAAGGTCCGCGCCCAGTTCCAGAGCCTGGGCAACGCCAGCAAGGACCCGGGCACGCTGGCGTTCTTCGACGAGCTCCAGGCCTCGGTCGACCGGGCCGTCCTCGCGTTCTGCAGGGAACGCGTCGCGGACGTCGACCTTCCGTCGCAGAAGCTGGTGGCCCTGGTACCGGTCTGATACGGGTCGGCCCGAAGATCGCGAGCCCGCTCGGCGCTCTTGCCGCCCACGCCGATCAGCAACCGCCCTCGAAGCGGGCGAGGAAGTAGAGCAGGTCGTCGATGGTGACGGCGCCGTCGGGCTCGCCCCATACCGCACATTTCCCGTCCGGGGTGGTTTGGTGTTGCCGCCCGCCTAAACTTGCCCCCTTGCGCCGGGAGGTCGGCGCGATCACGCCCACTTTGCCCCCCGCCCCGGCGGGCC
Organism: Phycisphaerales bacterium; assembly: GCA_044221985.1. GTDB lineage: Bacteria > Planctomycetota > Phycisphaerae > Phycisphaerales > UBA1924. The sequence goes on along the minus strand of JBGAOG010000058.1, from coordinate 4,361 downwards.
GCGGCGCACGACGGAGCAGACCATGGCCACCGCCATTGCCAAGAACGTGAAGATCAGCGACGCGGGCCCCAGCCGCAAGAAGATCGCCATCGAGATCCCCGCCGACGTGGTGAAGGGGAAGCTGGAGGAGTCGTTCGCGGCCCTGGCGACACAGGCCGAGTTGCCCGGGTTCCGGCGCGGCAAGGCCCCGCGCTCCCTGATCGAGAAGCGATTCGGCAAGTCCGTTCGCGACGAGGCGAAGGGGCAACTGGTCGCCCAGGCGTACAGCCAGGCGATCGAGGAGTCCAAGCTCAAGGTGCTGGGCGACCCCACCAGTGAGACGCTGGGGGCGCTGGAATTGGACGCGGGCAAGCCGCTGAGCTTCGAGCTCGAGGTGGAGGTGATGCCCGAGTTCGAGACGCCCAAGCTCGATGGGCTGGAGATCGTCCGCCCGACGATCGAGGTGTCCGACGAGGCGGTGGAGAAGGAAGTCAACAACCTCAAGATCAACGAGGGCGAGCTGGAGAGCCGCGACCAGGCCGAGGCCGGGGACTACTGCACCGGGCACGCGATCATGAAGGACGACCAGGGGGCGGAGTTTTACAACATCAACGGCGCCGTGATCCAGAGCCCGCCCAAGGACAAGGACGGGAAGGGGATGATCCTGGGCATCGTGGTGGACGACTTCAGCAAGCAGATCGGCAAGCCCAAGGTGGGCGAAACGGTCACGGTCAAGTGCAAGGGCCCGGAGAACCACGAGGTTGAGGGCGTGCGCAACGCGAGCCTCACGGTGACCTTCAAGATCGAACGTATCGACCGTATCCTGCCGGCGGCCATGGACAAGGTCCTCAAGGCCGTGGGCATGGAGGCCGAACAGCAGCTGCGCGACGCCATCAGCAACCGCCTGCGCCAGAACGTGCTGGTGCAGCAGCAGACGGCCCTGCGCCAGCAGGCCGCCCGTTTCCTGCTCCAGAACACGAAGTTCGACCTGCCCCAGCGGTTGACGGCCCAGCAGGCGGCGCGGAACCTGGAGCGCCAGCGCCTGGAGTTGATGTACCGGGGCGTGAAGCAGGCGGAGATCGAAGAGCACATCGCGGAGCTTCGCAACAGCTCGGCGGCGGTGGCGGTGCGCGACCTCAAGCTCATGTTCGTGCTGGCCAAGGTGGGCGACGAGATGAAGGTCCGCGTCGACGAGGGCGAGGTGAACCAGCGCATCGTGCAGATGGCCTTCGAGCGCCAGGTCCGCCCCGAGAAGCTCCGCCACGAGCTCACCCAGGGCAACCAGATCGGGATGGTCGTCCAGCAGGTGCGCGAGCACAAGGTGCTCGACGCCATCGTGGCACGGGCCAAGGTGACGGAGATGCCCGCGGCCGACTTCAACAAGAAGATGGCCGAGCAGGACAAGGCCGAGCGCGAGACCGCGAAGAAGAAGTAGACCCCCGGCGCACCACGAAGCGACCCGGCCCGCGCGCGAGCGCGGGCCGTTGCGTTCTTTGGGCGTGGCTCACGGAGTCAGGCGTCGCGCGTGCGGCCCGGGCGGGTGCAGATGGTGCCGCACTTGGGGCAGACCACGCCATGCTCGCCCTGGGGCAGGCGGGCGATGCTCTCCCCGCAGCCCAGGCAGGTCGGCTGGCTGAGCTTGTTGGCGACGCGGTGGACGGCCATGGCGACGGCGGCCACAGTCACGCCCCAGACTCCCCACGCGGGGAAGGTCGTCAGCGAGAGGATGCCCAGCGCCGCCAACACCCCGCCGACGACGAGCGCCAGAACTCGAACTCGCAACCTCGCCAGCCAGCTCACGTCTCGGGCCTCCGCCAACCGCACCACGGGCACCCGTTTGTAGGGGCCAAGCACGCCCGTGGCAAGCCGGCACCCTTGCCTCATTCCTTACATCGGGCGATAGGCGTCGATGGTTTGGTACACCCGCTGGGGATCGGGCACGTCCCGCATGACGATCTCCTGCCCGTCCTCGGCGGCGCTGGAAATCCCGATCGTGCCGACCTGCCAAAGGCGTTCCCAGAGCGTCTGTTGGACCGTGAAGTTCTGGATGTCCTTGTGGAGGATCTCGCTGGTTTGGCGGCTCAGCAGCCCGACGGTCTCGATGGTGCGTTTGGTGGTGACCCGAAGGGACGTGGTGGCCTTGACAATCCGCCACGCCGCGAGCACCACGAGGGCCGCCGCCGCGACACCGAGGCCCCCTAACCCAGTGGGTAGTTGTCCTTGGACCAGGAACCAGACGCCGGCCCCGCCGCCGCCGAATAGGGCGGCCAACAGGAGCAGCCCCGACAGAGGGCGCGCGCGGAACATCGCGGGGCGCACCATGAGCACTTCCCGCTCGGGACCGGCGCCCGAGGGAAGCCCGAGGGCCGCGGCGCGGTCGTGGACGGATGCTCCGCGTTGGTCGCCCAGCGACCGGGCTCCCGGGGGAAACGTCGGGGTCGTCGAGGCGTTCGCCTGGGACGGGGCAACCGGGCGAGGTTCGCCCGCCCCCCCCACGATGGCCACGTCCCCGCAGGCGGGGCAACGGACTTTCTGACCCACCAGGTCGTCCTCGACCTCAAAGACCCTGTCGCACGCGTCGCATTGAACCTGGATCATGGTGGTATCCCCGGCCCCGCTGGCCGGAGCATTCTTCGGCGTTCGAGCCCCCGCGTACCGCGAATTCCCCGCGAAGGGATCGGTGCGGGGTACCCTCTGACCCCGAAGTCAGGAGTCGAATCCATGCCGGACAATGCCCTCGTCACCCTCCCCGCCGACACCAACCAGGCCCTGGGCGTTGCCCAGTTCGCCGTTGACTTCATGTCGGACGACTCGTCTATCGCGAGCCGCGGCGAGCCGGACGCGTCGGTCCTGGCGCGGGCGAACCTGTTTCACACCGATGCGGTGCTGTGCGGCCTGTCGGCCCTGGCGCTGGGCACGAACGCCCCCAACATCCTCCGCGACGAGGCGATGCAGTATGCGACGCCGGTGAGTGGTCGCGGGACGCCGGGCGTCGTTCCCTGGGCCAGGGGCACGGCTCGCACGGGCGTGCCGGTGTTCGGGAGCACGGTGGACGTGCAGGTGGAGAAGGCGATCGTGGCGAACTGCGCCGCGGTCCGCGAGTGGGACAGCAACGGGACGAACTTCGGGTACTCCGAGCAGCGTCCGCACCATCGCGCCGGCGAGTTCGGGCACAACGACTTCTACAGCGTGCCCCTGGCGGCCGCCCAGATGCGCGGACGCGACGGGGCGTACGCGCTCAAGGGCATGGTGCTTGTCGACGAGATCCGCGGTCGCCTGGCCGAGGTCTTCAGCCTTAAGAGCTACAAGATCGACCACGTGGTGCACGGGGCCATCGCCAGCGCCGCGACCTTCGGCGCGATGATGGGCGCGACGCCCGAGCAGATCGAGAGCGCCATCGGCATGGTCGTGGCCCACTACATCCCCTTCCGCGCCATCCGCGCGGGCAAGCAGCTCAGCGACAGCAAGGGCGCCAGCGCCGCCATCAGCACCGAGGCGGCGATCCTGAGCGTCAAGCGGAGCATGGCCGGGTTCCTGGGCCCGCGCGACATCTTCCGCAACCCCGAGGCGATCTTCCGCCTCTTTGAGGGCCCGGGGCAGCTCTTCCGCAAGACCGAGAGCGCCGGCACCGGCATCCCCCGGCACAAGGAGGGCAAGGCCTACGCCAGCCCGTTCGACCTCATCCTGACGCGGGCCGGTTCCGACTTCACCGTCATGGGCATGCACTTCAAGCTGGGGCTGTACGAGCACCAGTCCGCGGGCGCCCTGCAGGGCCTGGTGAATCTGCTCTCTCGCCACCCGCACCTGCTCGACGATCAGACGGGCGACTGCATCGCGAGCATCAAGGTGCGGGCGTACGAGCCGGCCTTCGGGATCATCGGCGACCCCGCCAAGCGCGACCCCAAGACGCGCCAGAGCGCCGACCACTCGATGCTCTACCTGGTCTGCACCATGCTCCGCAAGGCCCTGGAACTGCACCACGCCATGAAGGCCAGGACTCTGGGCTGGAAGGAGCTCATGCTCCTGCCCCACGACTTCGACGCCAAGGCCCTGCACGACCCGCTCACGCGCGAGCTGATGGGCAAGATGTCCTTCGAGCACGGCGGGCCCGACTACGACGCCCGGTACCCCGACGGGATCCCGACCTCCATGGTCATCACCGACGACAAGGGCGCGACCTTCGATTCGGGGCTCGTCATGTACCCCGGCGGGCACGCACGCAACGACCGCGGTGCCGACAAGGTTGATCGCGACGACGTCCTGAACCACAAGTTCCGGATGCTCGGCGGCCTGGCCAGCGACGACGCCAAGGCCCTCGTCACCCGCTTCAGCGCCCTGGAAAAGAAGTCGCCCAAGGACCTGGCGGGGATCATGGACTTCGC